>JANYLF010000225.1 GCA_025357995.1 Acidimicrobiia bacterium
CGCGATCTGGAACATGCTGAACACCGGCACGCTCTACAACGATCCCGGCGCCGACTTCTACACCCGCCTCAACCCCGACAAAGCCAAGAACCGGGCCCTCGACCAGCTACGCAAAATGGGATACGACGTCACCCTCAACCCCGCCGCCGCATAGGGAATCTTCGCATCAGGTGGCGTGCGAGGCGCGACCGGCACGATCGCAACGGGCTCCGATACCCCTTCCATCGCGCGGCAGTCCGGTCAAGATCTACCGGACGCCCAAGTCTTGAGAACGTCGCGCCCCTGAGCACCCTGTCCGGTCGGGTTGATGGGGCCTTGTCGCGTCCAGACGCGTGCAACCCCCGCGGTTCTCCGGTCTGGAGGACAAAGAACTCTCGCGGGGGTTGCACGGCCCGACGCCTGGGTGGAGCGCTTGCGAGCTCGTCGCCGGGGCCTGCTCGGACCGTATCGACCCACAAGTCAACATCGAGTCAACGAGTTCGACCGATCGCGTGAAGAGCACGTGACGCCTTGGTCGAGCCGGCCTCGCCACACTCATCCATCCCTCTTCTCCGGTTCCGGCAAACACCGAGAAGCCGCAGAAGCCCCGACCTGGCACTATCACCGAAAGCACCGTCGCCCCTCAGGACCTGCCATGAAGATTCAGGACTTCACCGACATCGAACTCGACGAGTTCCTCCGGTGTCAGCGGTTGTCGTACGCCATCCAATCGTCGGTGATCGACGGCCTGCACGACGGCATCACCGAACGCGAGTTGGCGAAGCAACTCTTCACGGCGTATCGCGCCGAGGGCGTGCGCGCGTACTTCCATCTTCCTGTCGTGCTGTTCGGCGATCGCACCGCGCTTCC
This sequence comes from Acidimicrobiia bacterium, assembly GCA_025357995.1. Classification (GTDB taxonomy): domain Bacteria; phylum Actinomycetota; class Acidimicrobiia; order IMCC26256; family JAENVU01; genus JAENVU01. The sequence goes on from JANYLF010000225.1 coordinate 850, forward strand.
CGACCCGTGGACCGTCCGCGGATTCTGGCCCACCGACCGCGCCCTCCAACCCGGCGACGCGATCATCGTGGACGCATCTCCGATCTTCGGCGACGTGCTGGTGGACACGTCCCAATCGCGCCATCACGGAGCGAATCTCGCGCACGACGCGATCGCGGCCGACGACCTCGCGTACCGCGACTCCATCCTCGACGCGGTACGTGCCCGCGCCACGTTCCAGGAGATCGCGGTGAACGTGAACGCGCAGCTCACCGCCGCCGGATACGCGAACCGGCACGTACTTCATCCTGGTGAAGTGATCGGCCATCGCGTCGCCAAGCTCGAACGCGACGCGCAACCCGACAAGGACGGCTTCGACCATCGTAAAGAACGACTGATCCCGCGCGCCACCGCGAACGAATACATTCCACGCCCGCCCAGAGACAACCCCGACCACGAAATCCGAGGAAGCCGCGATGACCACCGAACGGTTCGACGTCCAACGCACCATCAACGCAAGCCCGGAAGCGATCTTCCGCGTGTTGAGCGACCCGAAGGGCCACGTCGCCATCGACAGCTCGGGGATGCTGCAATCCTCCACCGGCGAACCGGTCACCGCGGTCGGCGACAGCTTCGTGGTGCACATGGACCGTGAGTCGCTCAACGATTACCCGCTCGGCCTCTACGACGTGACCGTGAACATCACCACGTTTGAGCAGGACAAAGAGATCGCGTGGACAGTCATCGGGCAGCTCGAGCCGCCGCTCGGTCACATCTACGGCTACGCCCTTGAGCCGACCGACGGCGCCACACTCGTCACGTCGTACTACGACTGGTCGCAGATCCACCCCGACTGGCGCGCCGCGAACATCTTCCCGATCATGTCCGAGCTGTCGTTGCGCGCCACGCTCGGCATCCTGGCCCGCACGGTCGCGTAACTGCCGGCGCGCCCGCTTCAGCCCGCGCCCGCGACGAGGCTCGCCAATGCGGCTTCTACGATCTCCGGCTCGGACGTTTCCAACGACCCACCGGGAAACGGTGGCTTGGGGTCGTACTCCATACCGAGTTGCAGGACCTTCGCCTGCGTGTCGCCGAATTCTCGCGCGGTGAGCGCTAGCGCCATGTCGATCCCCGCGGTGACACCACCACCGGTTACGAACTTCCCGTCGAACACGTAACGCTCCGCGAGTACTTCCGCGCCCATACCCGCGACCACCTCCCGGTACGCCCAATGTGTCGCGCACTTCCGACCCGTGATGAGCCCGGCCGCGGCCAACAGTCCGGCACCACTACATACCGAGGTCATCCACTTCGCGGTGGGCTCCACCGCTCGCAACCACGCGAGCAAGGTCTCGTCACCCAACGACGCGAACGGTCGGCTCGATCCGGGAAGCAGCACGACATCGGGCGCCGTGACCTCGGCGAAGGTCGCGGTCGGCGTGAAACTCATCACCCCCACGTCGTCCATGACGACGTCGCGCGTGTCGGACACCAGTTCGACGGTCGCACCCGGCCACGCGGCGAACACCTGATACGCCCCGATGAGGTCGAGCGAGGTCAACGGTCGGTACAAGACGCACGCGATCTGCACGAGGGACTCCTGGGAACGACGGTCGAGCGGGTGACGGTCGACGTTAGGAACTCGCCGGCCGCGCGTCGAGCATCAGGACCCACAACGGCAGGAACCGAGGCCGATCCGGCCGACGTCCACCAGCTGCCAGACTCCCGGCGTGGAAGCCTTCGTGGTGGCGCCCGCCGGGTTCTTGCTCGCGGTGCTCTGGTTACCTCATGTTCGATATGCAGGCGCGGGGTGCCACGGTTGATCCCGCCGCCGTGCAATCCATCTCCGCGTACTACCGCCGCGTCACGACCGACGCGCGCCCGATGAACTACCTCGTCTCGACGGCGATGGTCGCGACGCTCGCGGCGATCAGCGTCGAGATCGCCACCGGAGACCACGCCGCATGGATCGGCGGGGCTTCGCTCGCACTGGCGCTCGTGCCGATGGTGATCGCGGGAACGCGTACCGTGCCGCGTGCCGTTCGGCTCGGTGCGGCCACCGACTCCACCGACGACCGAACGATCATGGCGCGCACCACACTGCGTGAACACGTGTTCTGTTTTATCTCCATCGCCGCGTTGATCGCGGTGCAACTCGCCCGCGCGGCGTGATCCGCCTCGCCTAGGAGGAACCTGCATGGACCCGATGATCGCACGTCGTACCTGGCGCACCGCAGAACCGATCCACGGGATGATCTACTTCACGCCCGAGGCGGGTGCGGAGTACAGGGCGTTGGGCATTACCGGACAGGCGGCGTATTTCGCCTCGCGCGCCGCGCCGATGGGAGCCGTGCCCGCGGAGGTCGTGATCGCCACGTTCTACAACTTCCGACCGGAGTTGGTGCGCAGCGCGATTCCCGACGCGTGGACACGCGCCACCCCTGAAGACATCATCGCCGCGCGCGTCCGCGGTGCCGATGCCGCGCTCCGGCGCGCGCTCCCTGACGCGGTCGGTACGCCCGAGCTCGGCGAGGCGGCCACACTCGCGCGTCGCGCCGCCGAGGCCGCGTGCGAGCATCTCGACGGACGGCCGCTCTTCGCCGGTCATGCATCGCTGGCATGGCCGGACGAGACGCATCTCGTGCTGTGGCACGCGCAAACGCTGCTGCGAGAGTTCCGTGGCGACGGCCACATCGCCGCGCTGGTAGCAGCCGGACTCAACGGCCTCGAAGCCGCCATCACCCACGTGGCCACCGGAGACGTTCCGAGCGCGGTCATGCTCTCGACGCGCGCCTGGCCCGACGACGAGTGGCGCGCCGGCATCGACGGACTCCAGGCGCGAGGCATCCTCGAGGTCGGCGACACGCTCGCGCTCACCCCTATCGGTCGTGCGCAGCGCCAGTGGGTCGAGGACGCGACCGATGCAGCCGCCGTGGTCGCCTACGAATCGCTCGGCACCGACGAGTGCGCGCGCTTCCGCGCGCTCGTGCGTCCCTACAGCAAGGCCATCGTCGAAAGTGGATTGCTCGGAATTCCCAAGCCCTGACGCGCTCCCGAGCCGGAGCCTGCGGAGGCGAGCCGCGAGGGAGCGAGCCGCCGTGATGACGAACGACAGAGCCGCGAGCGGACGAGCAATCAGGTAGTGGGGGGCTTCACCAGGCCGCGCGACACCCAGTTGTGCTCGTCGGCCCAGACCAACATGGGCGGGAGCACCACCAGCGCGCTCAGCAGCGCCACTGCCACGTTGACCGCGACGATGATGCCGAAGTCCCGGAGCAGCGGCAAGGATGACGCGGCGATCACCGCGACCCCCGCGATCGCGGTGAGCGCCGACACGATGAACGCGCGCCCGGTACGCGCCGCGGCCACGTCGACCGCTTCCTTCGGCGCCAAACCGCGTCGCCGTTCCTCGACGAATCGCAACAGAATCAGCGACGTGAACTCCGTACACGCCGCGACCACCAGCGGCCCACCCACCGCGGTCATCGGACTCAGTGTGAAGCCGGCGAGATACGCGAACAAGGATGCCGCGCCGACCGCGATCAACACCGGAACGAGCGACAGCAGCGAGCGGATCACACTGCGCAGTCGCACAGTGAGGAAGAGGAAGACGAAGAGAATCGCGAGGTACGTGAGCAGAATGCGATTCGCTTCCAGATTGTCGAGCAGGCCGACACCCACCACCGCGAGACCGGATGGCGTGGCCTTGATCCCTGGCGGCGTCCGCATGTTGTCCCGGATCTCGTTCACCACGACAGCACGCTTCGCGAGCGACGCCGGCGTAGTCGCGAAGATGATGTTGAGGGCGCGACCGCCCAGACCGACGGTCGACTTCTGGATGCCGATCGGCGCGACGTCGTACACCTCGCGAACTTGCGCCGCGGTCGGAACGATGTCGGTCGCGCCCGGAACCTCGGCGAGGTAACTCACGATGCTGACGATGCTCGATGCGTTCGCCAGGACGCTCTTGGGACCCGGCCGCACCGGGCCGTACTTCGCGAGCTGGGCGTTGGTGAAAGTGTGGACGAACTTGACCACGTCGTCGTTCCACACGTCCTTCGCTTGAACGTAGATGCCCAGCTCACTCGAGATCCCAGCCTGGTGTTCAACGGTACGGATGTTGCGCACCGCGGGCGTATCCGGATTCACCCACGCGATCGGATCGGTCTGGATCTGGAGCTTGTCCTCCACCAACACACCGCTCACGAAGATCACGAGGCTCCCGACCACCAACGGGAGCGCGGCCTTGCGCGGGAGCGAACCGAGGAACACCACGAGACGACCGAGCGGTCCCTCGCGGTAGTCGCGCGTCTTCGTGGGCGACTTGGATTCACGAATCCCCAGTGCCGCGAGCGGAGCGACGATGCTGCACAGACATATCGCGGCGATACCGACGGCCAGCAGCAACCCGAATTGGCGGATCATCGGCACCTTGGAAAACCGCAGTGCGGCAAACGCGAAGATCGCGTCGAACGTGACCACCAACAGCGCCGGTCCGAGGTTGCGCGCGGCTTCCGGGATCGGATGCTCCGTATGGTCCAGGATCACTTCCTCTTCGATGCGCGCGTGCATCTGAATCGCGTAGTCGATGCCCACGCCGAGCATCACCGGCAGACCGCTGATCGTCACCAACGTGAGCGGAATCCCGAGATAGCCGGCGAGACCGAAGGCCCACACCACCCCTACGAGCACCACCGCCAGCGGCAGGAGTCGCCACCGCACGTTGAACAAGACCAACAGGATCACGACCATGATCGCCACCGCGATCCCACCCAAGGTGAGCATCCCGCCCTTGAGGTAGTCGTTGATGTCCTTCAGCAGTGCCGCGGCGCCCGCCGTCACCACCGACGCGTGGGCGAAGTGCAGCGTCTTCGTGGTCGCGAGCGTGAAGTCCGATCCACTCCCCTCGCGCTCGATCGACGCGTTCCCTTGCAGGCGAGTGACGATCAATGCGTGGCGTTGGTCCGGAAAGAAGGGCAGCAACGCCTTGCGGATCTGGTTCTGATTGTCGAACAGGAGGAACTTGACCCACGCCGGATTGTCCAAGGTGCGCTGGGCGACAGGGACGGCGTTCACCCGACTCAGCGTGATGGTGGCATCTTTGAGTCTCGCGGCGCGGCCGGCGGGGCTCGGATCGTCGGCCTGCGCCTTCAGAAGGATCTTGCCCGCGATGCTGTTGGTAATCAGGCCGTCGGAACTGCTCACCAGGTTGTTCGTGAGGTGCAACGCGTCGACGGGTGTGATCACGCCGAGCACGTCGTTCGTGTTCGCCGCGAGTTTGGCGCCAACGGCAGCAAACTTCGCGCGGTTCTCGGCAGTCAACAACTCGGTGACGGTATGACCCGGGTTCACCGAGATCACGGTCAGCATCGCCTGACCACCGAAGAGGCCCTGATACGCGACGTTGTCCTTGTAGACCTGGTCACTCTTGTTGAGGTACGCGTCTTGTCCGGTCGCGAACTTGAGCTGCGTGATTCCAAGACCCAGGCCGAGGGTGATCAAGAGTCCAACGACCGACACGATGCCCGCCCGCTTGCCCAAGTTCAGCGCCAACCACGACCAGAACCGTGCCATGCTGTCCCCCCAAGTCCGGGGCGGCACCCTACTGGCGGCGCGTCCGAGGACACAGTGAACGAACTCCACCCGAGGCTCCCGCACGCGAGCCGTTACACTGATCCGGCCCGCAAAACTCGCGCCCGTAGCTCAGCTGGATAGAGCAGTGGACTTCTAATCCGCCGGTCGGAGGTTCGAGTCCTCCCGGGCGCGCCGGCGACGCACCACGGTCGTCGGTGACCGACGGCCCGGCCGTCGACATGGGTCGGTACATGGTGGCCGTAGCTCAGTTGGCTAGAGCGCCGGGTTGTGATCCCGGAGGTCGGGGGTTCGAAACCCCTCGGTCACCCCATTCACGCGACGTCTGACGTCGCGCGCCTACAACAGGGCGTGCAGGGCCGAGTCCAGGTCCGGATACCGGAACTCGAATCCGGTGGCACCCAGTCGTTCCGGGAGCACCCGTTGACCGTTCACGAGGAGGTGCTGGACCATTTCCTTGCCGAACATCACCTTCAGTGGCGCGAGTGGCGTCGGCAGCTTGGTCGGGCGATGCAGCACGTGCCCCAAGGTCTTGGTGAACACGGTGTTCGTCGACGGGTTCGGCGCGGTCGCGTTCACGGCGCCGGTCACACTCGCCTCGTCCAGCGCATGCAAGATCGCGCCGACCTCGTCGTCGATCGCGATCCAGCTCATGTACTGAAGCCCCGACCCGATCCGGCCACCGAGCCCGAGCTTGAACGGAACGATCATGCGTGCGAGCGCACCGCCCTTGGCGCTCAACACGATGCCGGTACGCAGGTGCACGGTGCGGATCCCCGCGACTTGCGCCGGCGCGGTCGCGGCCTCCCACTTGCAACAGACATCCACGAGGAAGTCCGCGGCGGGGCCGGGCGGCGACTGTTCCGTCAGCTCTTCGTCGCCCCGGTTGCCGTACCAGCCAATCGCGCTCGCCGACACGAACACTCCAGGCGCACGATCGAGGCCGGCCAGTGTCGACGCGAGGAGTTCGGTGCCGCGTACGCGACTGTCCAAGATCCGCTGCTTCTGCTCCGGCGTCCATTTCTTGTCGCCAATACCTTCGCCCGCGAGGTGCACGACCGCGTCGAGACCATCGAATCCCGCCGCGTCGATCACACCGGCGGCCGGATCCCACCGCAATCCGAGACCCGTGCCGCGCATGACGGGAACCACGCGGTCGCCGCGCTGATGCAACGCGTCGGCGAGCGCGGAACCGACAAGGCCACTGCAACCGGTAATCGCGACGTCCATTGCCCCTCCTTCGGTCCGGCACCGTATGCCGATCGCAACAGTTGGCGGGCATCGACCCGTCGTCAACTAGATTCGTCCCGCGCCGCTAGCTCAACTGGTTAGAGCA
>JANYLF010000194.1 GCA_025357995.1 Acidimicrobiia bacterium
ACTCGCATCCCGAGACACACGTTCCAGCGTGGCGAAGCTCCTGGAGAGTCTTGGGATCAGCGCGCGAGCGCGGGCGCACCCGTCGGAACTCTCCGGTGGAGAGATGGCACGCGCCGCACTCGCAGTTGCGGTCGCGAATGATCCCGCCGTGATCCTGGCCGACGAACCTACCGGTGAACTCGACCGTGGCAACGCCCATCGGCTGATCGGCTTGTTACGCACTCGTGCTCGCGCCGGCGCGGCCGTCGTCGTCGTGACCCACAGCACGGCGCTGGCCGACGAAGCCGACCGCGTGATCTCGCTCCGAGACGGAAGGGTCCATGGATGAGCTACGAACCACTCGTGCGCTGCGACGGTGTCGCCCGCACGTACGGAACTGGCGCGAACGCGGTCGTTGCACTCCACGGTGCCACGTGTGAGATCTGGGCCGGTGATCACACCGCGATCACGGGACCGTCGGGTTCGGGGAAGTCCACGCTGCTCCACCTCATTGCGGGCCTCGAGACCCCTACCGCAGGGGCGATCACCTGGCCGGCGCTCGGCGCACGCGCCGCACTGCGCCCCGGGCCGGTCGCGCTGGTGCTGCAAGGTCCGAGCCTGCTTCCGCCGCTCGACGTCACGGAGAACGTCGCTCTCCCCCTGGTGCTTGGTGGCGTCGACGGAGACGACGCGAACGAGCGCGCGTTGCGTGCGCTCGAGCGATTCGACCTCACCGATCTCGCCCGCAAGTTGCCAGAAGAATTGTCCGGCGGCCAGGCTCAACGCGTCGCCATCGCGCGCGCACTGGCCCAAGAACCGCGGCTCCTTCTCGCCGACGAACCGACCGGTCAACTCGATCACGCGACCGGCGCAGCTGTGGTCGACGTGCTCCTCGCAGCCGCAATCGAATTGGGTGCCGCGCTCGTGGTCAGTACCCACGACCCCGACGTCGCGGCCCGCTTCGACCACGTGTGGCTCGCCACCGACGGCCGAATCACCGTGCTCCTCAGTCCCGACGCTCCCAGCGAGGGCCAACCATGCTCGGCGTGACCTGGATCCGCGGCGTCATCGCACGACGCACCGGGCGCCTCGTCGCGACCGCGACCGGCGTCGCGATCGCGGTCGCGCTCCTCGCGTCCATCGGCACCTTCCTCGCCGGCTCGAAAGCCACGATGACCCGGCGCGCGGTCCAGAACGTGCCCGTCGATTGGCAGGTCGAAGCTCAGCCGGGCGCCGACCCGGCCGCGTTCCTCCAGACCGTCGCCACCAACACCAAGGTCGCGTTGCCGGTCGACTTCGCGAAGACCACCGGGCTCCAAGCCACCACTTCCGGATCGACCCAGACCACCGGGCCCGGTGTGATCGTCGGCCTGCCCGCCAACTACCGCACCACTTTCCCCGGCATGATCCGCGACCTCGCCGGCGCGCGCTCCGGAGTCCTGATTGCGCAGCAGACCGCAGCCAACCTGCACGTTGCGCCAGGCGACACGATCACCGTCGGACGGGCCGGTGCGAGCGCCTTCGACGTGCGCGTGACAGGCGTGGTTGATCTCCCGAAGGCCGACTCGTTCTTCCAGAAGGTGGGCGCGCCCGTCGGCGCTCAACCCCAGGCCCCACCTGACAATGTGCTCTTCCTTCCCGCCGCGCAATGGCACGAGCGATTCGACACACTCGCGGCGTCGCGTCCAGATCAGCTCACCTACCAAGTCCACGCGCGGATTACTCACGCGCTGCCCGGTGATCCTGCAGCCGCATACACGCAGGTGACCGGCGGCGCGCGCAATCTCGAAGTGAAGCTCGCTGGAACCGGCCTTGTGGGCGACAACCTGGGGTCCACGCTCGGCGCGGCCAGAGGTGACGCGCTGTACGCGCAGGTCCTCTTTCTCTTTCTCGGTCTCCCTGGTGCGGTACTCGCCGGCCTGCTGACCGCGGCGGTCGCAGCATCGGGCGCCGATCGGCGACGACGGGAACAGGCGTTGCTCCGCACGCGCGGCGCGACCACCACCACACTCGTGCGCCTCGCGCTTCTCGAAGCCGCGCTCGTCGGGGGTATCGGCGCAATCGTCGGACTCGCCACGGCGGCCATGGTCGGCGCCACCGCCTTCACGACTGCTTCGTTTGGCGCGACGACTGCGACCGCGGTGGTGTGGGCCGGCGGCGCGGCGATCGGTGGTTTGGTCATCGCGGCCTGGGCGATTGCGGTGCCGGCCTGGCGCGATGCACGATTTCTCACGGTGGCGGGCGCGCGCCGAGTCGTGGGCCGCGGTCGCGCGCCGCGGTGGTTCCGGTTCGGCCTGGATCTCGCGCTCCTCGCTGGTTCGGGCCTCGTGTTCTGGCTCTCGAGCCGCAACGGCTACCACCTCGTGCTCGCTCCGGAAGGAACACCGTCGATCTCGGTGAGCTACTGGGCACTATTCGGGCCCGCGTTGCTCTGGGTCGGCGCGGGGCTCCTGGCCTGGCGCATCGCGTATCTCCTGCTCGGCGCGCGGCGCTTCCTGGCGCTCGGCGTGGCACGACCATTCTCGGGTCTGCTCGCCAACATCGTCGGCGCGACGATGTCTCGACAACGACGCCTGCTCGCCGGCGCACTCGCGCTCGTGGCCCTGACCACGGCCTTCGCCGCGTCGACTGCGGTCTTCAATACCACCTACAAAGCGCAGGCCGAGGTCGATGCACGCCTTTCCAACGGTGCAAACGTCACGGTCACTCAGGCGCCGGGCGGCACCGCCGGCCCTGCGGCCGGGACCAAGATCGCCGCCATCCCGGGTGTGACCGCGGTCGAGCCGGTCCAACATCGATACGCGTACGTGGGCGCCGATCTCCAGGACCTCTTCGGCGTGCGCACCGCCACCATCGCAGACGCGACCAAGTTGCAGGACGCATATTTCCAGGGAGGCACCGCGCGCACATTGATGCACCGACTCGGGCAGCAGTCCGACGCGATTCTGGTGAGCGCGGAGACGGTCAAGGACTTCCAGCTGCGGCCCGGCGACACATTGCGGCTGCGCCTCCAGGATGCACACACCAAACAACTCAAGGAAGTGCCGTTCCACTACATCGGGATCGCGACCGAGTTTCCGACCGCCCCGCGCGACAGCTTCATGCTCGCCAATGCGACGTACGTCGCGCGGGCTACAGGCTCCAACGCGGTCGGCGCGTTCCTCGTGGACACTGGGAGCGCGTCACCGACTGCAGTCGCGGCCCGCATTCGTGCACAGGTCGGGACCGCCGCAACCGTCACCGACATCACGAGCTCACGGCGCGTCATCGGTTCGAGTCTGACCGCGGTCGACCTTTCGGGCTTGACCCGCGTCGAGCTCGGGTTCGCGGTGGCCCTGGCCGCGGCCGCCACCGGATTGGTCTTGGCCTTGGGCTTCGCCGAGCGCCGGCGCACGTTCGCGATCGCGATCGCGCTCGGCGCAAAGCCACGCCAGCTCGGCGGCTTCGTATGGAGCGAAGCCGCCTTCGTGACCGTGGGCGGGTTGGTCGCCGGCGCCTTCATCGGCTGGGCGCTCGCCGCGATGCTGGTCAAGGTGCTCACCGGCGTGTTCGATCCACCCCCGGCTGCGCTCGCGGTGCCATGGATCTACCTCGCGACGGTCGCCGGAGTCGCGATCGCCGCGGTGACCATGGCCACGATCACCACCATCAGGCGCGCACAACGCGCCCCGGTGTCGGTACTACGCGACCTCTGATCGCAGGGTGGCCCGGGCATTTGTGGAACGGGCGCGAGTTTGACCAGGATGCAAGCCCCGTTCCGTCGGAGGTCACGTAGGGAGTCGCCGCAATGAGTCAGCAGGTTCCGCTGGTCGAATACTTGGTGTTGGGCGACGATCCGCATCTCCGGGCGCACGAGTGCACGAAATGTGGTGCGCGGTACTTCGACCGGCGCAACGCGTGTGCGTCGTGCTTCGCTGACGAGTTCCGTGACGTCGATATCGCAACGAGCGGTGAGGTCAAGGCCTTCACGATCGTGGTGTTCGCGGCTCCCGGAGTGCCGACGCCGTTCGTGGCCGCGATGGTCGACTGCAACGGTACGAGCGTGCGCGGCAACATCATCAACGTGGAACCAGACGCGGAACACGTATCGCTCGGCATGAAAGTGCGGCTCGCGACGACGAGCCTCGGCGAAGACACCAACGGCGTGGAAGCAGTCGGCTTCGGCTTCGAGCCGGTCCCGGCATAGGAGGAGATCTCACATGAGTGACGATGTTTGGATTCTTGGGATCAACATGACGAAGTTCGGGAAGCACCCGGATCTCGACACCGTCGACCTGGCCGCCGCCGCGGCCCGCGACGCGATCGCGGACGCCGGCGTGTCCATGGGAGACATGGGCATCCTCGCCGCCGGCAACTTGATGGGTGCCGGCCTCGGCATCGGCCAGGCGCTGCAGAAGCAGATCGGCCAAACCGGCATTCCCGTCTACAACGTGTCGAACGCGTGCGCGACCGGCGCGACCGCGCTGCGCACCGCGATCATGGCCATCAAGGCCGGTGAGTGCGATTTCGGTCTTGCGGTCGGCGTCGAGAAGCTCGCCGGGGCCGGCCTCCTCGCGGGCGGCAGCCGCGGCGACACCAAGTCCGAATGGACACCGAAGGGTCGGTACGGCGCGGTCGCGCCCGTCGACGGTCGCATCGGTACGGACACGATGCCGGGCGTGTTCGCGCAGATCGGCATGGAGTACGGCCACAAGTACGGCGGCACGAGCTTCGAGCTCTTCGCGCGCATCTCGGAGAAGAACCACGCGCACTCCACGCTCAACCCGCTCGCGGCATATAGCAAGCGCATGACGCTCGACGAGATCATGAACGACATGATGATCGCGTACCCGAACACGCGGCCGATGTGCTCCGCGAACTGTGACGGCGCGGCCGCGGCCGTGGTGGTGAGTGGCACCAAGTTGAAGACGCTCAGCCAGGAGCAGCAACGGCGCGCGGTGAAGGTCGCCGCGTCGATCCTCACGACCGACCCGTGGCAGGAGTCCTGCCAGATCTTGCCGGACGTGAATACGCTCACGCGCAACGCGGCCACCCAAGCCTACGAAGCCGCGGGCATCGGCCCCGAGGATCTCGACCTCGTCGAGCTGCACGATTGCTTCGCTACCGCCGAGCTGGTCCATTACGACAACCTGATGTTGTGCGAGCCGGGTGGCGCGGTCGACTTCTTCGAGTCGGGTGCCACATGGCGCGACGGTTCGATGCCGGTCAACGTGTCCGGCGGGTTGGAGTCGAAGGGACACCCAATCGCGGCAACCGGGATCGCCAACGTGTGGGAGGTGTGCCATCACCTCCGCGGCGAAGCGGGCGACCGCCAGATCGAGAACGCCAAGGTGGGCCTTGCGCACGTGATCGGTCTCGGGTCTGCATGTGGAGTGCACATCCTCGAACGCGCCGCGTAACCAGCGCTGGGGTCAGCCCTGCCGAGGATGCGCGGCGAGGAATGACCAGATGGCGGCCGACGAGTCGTACTTCTGGTACGGCGCGCCAGTGAGACCCGCCGCGGCGCGCGTGCTCGGATGACCCATCCACGCGTGCGACGCGCCGGTGACCGCCACGAATTCGACTGCGGTGTCATCCGCACACGGCGACCACCTCTCCGTCACCACATCGGCGTTCGCGGTCGACACCTGCTTGGTCGGCGGCGTCGGGCACGCGTCAATCCCGACGAACGCGCCGACCGCGTCTTGTGGAGGTGAGAAGACCACGCCGCTGATGCCGGTACCGCGGCCGCCACCGATCGGGATGTTGCGATCCGCGGTGCCGTGAATGTGGAATACCGACACCGGACGCGCCGGATGACAACCGTCGACTTCGAGGGATCCGGCCTGGACTCCGATCGCGACGATCTTGGTCGACAGTTCGCACGCGAGCCGGTACGCCATGATCGCGCCGTTGGAGTGACCCGCCGCGTACACGCGTCGTGCGTCGATCGAATAGTGCGCGACAACGCGATCGATCACCCCGCCGAGGAACGAGACGTCGTCGACGTTCTTCGCCGCCGCCGGCCCGCAGCAGCGTCCGCCGTTCCACACATGCCCATTCGCGAGGATCGACGCGCCACCGATTTGGATGCCGTCGGGATAGACAACGACGAAATGGTTCGCGTCGGCCAACGCGTCGAACCCACTGTTGCGTTCGAACTGAGTCCCCGAACCGCCGCCGCCGTGGAGCGCGAGCAGCAACGGCACGCGACCTGCGTTGGCCGTCGAGGCTGGGACATATACGTGGTAGGTGCGCACGCGACCGTCGGGAGTCGTGAACATCTCGTCGCCGGTACGCGCCCCGGCCGAGACCGGAGCCGTCGGCTTCGAACTGGACGAACTCGCGGGCGCACGGCTCGCCGTCGATCCATCGTCACACGACGCGATCACCAAGGCTGCGGCCACCACCATGCACGAGATGCTGCGGAGTGAGCGTCGGTCCACCATCAATCTGACGCTACCCAGCCCGTCTCCTACGATCCCGGTTCTCACTCGGATTTCGGAAGGACTGCTCTCATGGTCGGTGGCGCACTACGGATGGCCAGCATGGACGACCTCGATCTGCGGATGTCCGAAGGAGTTCGACCGTTGTACGACGCGGTCGTCGCGTTCATCCGCGACGAGGTCGATCCGATCACCGAGGAGTTCTACCGCCTCGGCGAGGGTCGGGCCGAGCGCTGGAGTTGGGGCGCCGGTCAACTCGAGCTGCTCGACGGCGCCAAGGCCAAGGCACGCGAACAAGGGCTCTGGAACTTCTTCCTGCCCGACGCGGAAACCGGCCACGGCCTCAGCAACCTCGACTACGCGTACATCGCCAACGAGCTCGGCAAGAACCGGCTCGCGTCGGAGTGCCTCAACTGTTCCGCGCCGGACACCGGGAATATGGAAGTGCTCGAACGCGTCGGCACTCCCGCACAGAAGGCCGAGTGGCTGGAGCCGCTGCTCAACGGTGAGATTCGTTCCGCGTTCGCGATGACCGAACCCGGGGTGATGAGTTCCGACGCGCGTCAGATCCAAACGAGCGCGGTGCTCGACGGCGGTGAGTGGCTGATCAACGGCGAGAAGTTCTTCGCCTCTGGCGCCGGCGACCCTCGGTGCAAGGTCATGATCACGATGGTCCGCACCAGCCCGGACGCCGACGCCTACCGACAGCAGTCACAGATCCTCGTGCCGCGCGACACGCCGGGCGTCGAGATCGTTGGCCCGATGTACGTGTTTGGCTCCGACGATGCACCCCACGGCCATATGCACATCCGCTTCAACGACGTTCGGGTTCCGGAAGCAAACATCCTGCTCGGTGAGGGACGTGGCTTCGAGATCTCCCAGCTGCGGCTCGGCCCCGGCCGCATCCACCACTGCATGCGGTCCATCGGTGCCGCGGAACGCGCGATCGAGATGATGGTCGACCGCGGAATGAGCCGCGAGGGCTTCGGGAAGAAGCTCATCAATCTCGGCAAGAACATCGAAGTGGTGTCGCGCGCGCGTATCGAAGTCGAGGCGATGCGCCTCATGGTGCTGCGCGCGGCGAAGGCCATGGACACGCTCGGCAACGCCGAGGCGCGCGTCTGGGTGAGCGCGGTGAAGGCGATGGTCCCCGAGAAATGCTGCAACATCGTCGACGAGGCGATGCAGATGCACGGCGCCGCCGGTATCTCGCAGTGGTTCCCGCTGGCCGACATGTGGCACGGCCTGCGCACGCTGCGTCTCGCCGACGGTCCGGACGAAGTCCACCACCAGGTGGTGGGACGGGCCGAGGTGAAGGCCCGGATGGCCGAGCGCCCCGCGGACGCGACCGACGGTCACCTCACCCGCGGGTCCACGTTCACCGGACCGTGAGCCCCGCGACCGCCTCGTCCCGGAGGTGGCGCTTGAAGATCTTGCCGGACGCGATACGCGGCAACGGTTCCGCACTCATGGTGATGTAGCGAGGAACTTCGAAACGCGCGAGATGCCGACCGAGGAAGGCGCGTAGCTCGTCGCGGTCGAGGCCGTCGTCGGCGTGAATCGTCGCACCTACCTCTTCGCCGAGCCGTTCGTCGGGCACCGCGTACACCGCCGCCTCGTGCACGTGGGGGTGCATGAGCAGTGCGGCTTCCACCTGCCCGCACCCGATGTTCTCGCCGCCGCGAATGATGAGGTCCTTGAGGCGATCAACGATGAAGAGGTAGCCCTCGTCATCGAGATAGGCGACGTCCCCCGTGCGGAACCACCCGTCGACGAACATCTCGGCGTCGACGTCGGGACGGTTCCAATACCCCGCGAACACCGACGCGCCCCGAACCTGGAGTTCACCGCGTTCCCCCACCGGTAGAGCAGCACCGTCGTCGTCGACCACGCGAAGATCGAGCACCGCGGAACACCGTCCGGAGCTGGACGGATGATCGACGTAGTCGAGCCCGGAGATCCCTGCACCGATGGCGTTGGTCTCGGTCATCCCCCAGCCGGTGTTGGGCGCGACCTTCTCGAACGAGGCATCGATCTGGCGGACCTGTTCGGGCGCACGCGGTGCACCTCCGCCGCCCACGACCCGCAATGAGCCGAGATCGTGGCTGCTGGTGGCGGCGATCCGGACGAGGTCGCCGGTCATCGCGGGCGGCGCAATGAACGAGTTCACGCGCTCGCGCTCGATGAGCTCCGCGGCATGATCGGGATCCCACTTGTACATGCACACGAGCTTGCGTTGTGCGCGATACGAGGAGAGAAAGACTGCGTGCGAGCCAGTCACATGGAACAGCGGAACCGCGAGCAGCGCCGCGTCTTGGACCTTCTGCTCGGTCCGCGCCACTCGATCCGCCGTCTCGGGCTTCCCCGCAACCTTGGCGGCCGCAAACGTGTCGAGTTCCCACGACAACAGCGCGCTAATCACGTTGCGCTGCGTCGACACGACACCCTTCGGGTGACCGGTCGACCCCGAGGTGTAGAAGATGGTGGCCGGATCGTCGGGTGCGACGAGGACCTCGGGCATCTCGCACGCCCCGACGGTCGCGAGCCGCGCGTCGAGGGTTGCGCCCGCCATCCGCACGGACAGCACCTCGATGCCGAGGTCCGGGGAACACTGGCCGAGCCGGTCCAATCGCTCCGCGTCGGCGAACAGCACCTTCGCGCCGGAATCCACGAGACCGTATTCCATCTCCTCCGGCTGCCACAGCGCGTTCATGCCGACTGCGACCGCCCCGATCGATGTCGCCGCCATGAACGCGAGGATCCACTCGGGATAGTTCCGCATGGAGATCGCCACCCGATCACCCGGGGCCACGCGGTACTCGTGCACGAGGAGGTGCGCGACCCTCGCGGCCGCGGCATACGTCTCTGCGAACGTCATCCGCTCGTCGTCGTACACGAGGAACGGTCGGTCGGTTGCGGTGCTCGCGAACAGTTCCCGCAACGTGGGCGGCGCGTGCTGAAACACGCGCACCGAACCCCGAACCGTCTCGACGGTCTCGAGTTCGTAGTTCTCGCCCGAAGCAGTCAGCGCGGCCAGCGCCTCCGTGCGATTCACGCGAACGGTTGCAGCGAGTTGGCGACGACCCACGTGCTGAAGTACTGGCTGTTCGCGCCGTAGGCCATCGCGAGTGCGACGTTCGCTTCGTCCACCTGGTGCTCGCCCGCCGCGCCGCGCACCTGGTTCGCGGCCTCGGCGAAGCGCAACAGACCTGACGCTCCGATTGGGTTGCTCGACAGCACTCCCCCGCTCGGATTCACAGGGAAGCTCCCTGTGAGCGCGGTCTCGTCCGCGTCGATCATCTTCCAACCGTCGCCGGGCGCGGCGATGTCGTGACCTTCGAGCCAGATCGCTTCGTGCCACGAGAACGGCACGTACAGCTCGGCCACATCGATCTGCTCGCGCGGGTTGGTGATTCCGGCCTGGCCGTACACATCCCACGCGGCCTGCACACACGCGGCCGGGCGCACCGGGTCACGCCCCGGGAAGCTCGGTGGTTCACTGCGCGATGACGCACCCAGAATCCATGCCGGCATCCGACCATCAGACGCGGCGGCCCGACCACCCGCTTCGTTCGTGAGGACCACCGCGCACGCACCGTCCGAGGACGGGCACGATTCGAGGTAGCGGAGCGGATCCCACAGCATCGGGGACTCCTTCACCTTCTCGATCGAGATGTCTTCGATCCGCAGGTGCGCGTACGGGTTCTTCAGCGCGTTCTGACGATCCTTGACCGCGACCTTCCATCCGATGTGCTCGGGCGCGCCGCTGCGTTGGATGTACGCGCGGATGAATGGCGCGAACGCACCGCCCGCGCCGAGCGATGCACCCTTGCCACTGCCCAGAGCGAACTGGGCGTTGCCTTCCGACTGCTTTTCGAACGCGACGGCCAGTACCCGCTCGTGCTTGCGCGCCTGCACGTGCGACGCCGCGACGATTGCGGTCGTGCCCCCCACCGAACCCGCGGTGTGGACGCGGAACATGGGCTTGCCGACCGCGCCCAACGCGTCCGACAGATAGAGCTCGGGTTTCATCACACCCTCGAAGAGGTCGGGCGCCTTGCCGATGACCACAGCATCGATATCGGCGAGGGTCATGTGCGCATCGTCGAGCGCGCGGAACACGGCCTCACGCACGAGCCCGCCGTAGGACACATCGTGTCGGCGCGACTTGTGGTGGGTCTGTCCGACCCCGACGATCGCACAAGGTTCCCCATGACCACTCATGAGCTTCCTTCCAAGATGCAGATCAAGTTCTGTTGGAGGCACGGGCCCGAGGTCGAGTGCGCCAGGGCGCGGTTCCCGCCCCTGAAAACGTGATCGGCCGCGTACCCGATGCGGGCGAGACCGGTGGCCATGATCGGGTTCGATGCGAGCGCGCCGCCCGAGCCGTTGACCATCACGTCGTCACCGAGTTCGAGCACCCGGCGCAACAGGATCTCTTCGTGCGTGAACGCGGCCTGGAGCTCCGCCACCTCCACCGGACCGGCACTGAGACCGGAGGCCGCCGCCGCGATGCGCGTCGATGGCGAGTCAGTGAGATCTCGATATCCGGGGTTGTGACATTCGGTGCGGTGATCGAACCCGGTGATGAACGCGGGACGGTCTCGAAGTTCGCGCGCGCGGTCCCCGGTTGCGAGCACCATCGCGGCGGCGCCATCGGTGATCGGTGGAAGATCATGACGGCGGAGCGGCTCGCGCACGTACTCGCCCGCGAGCAGTGCGTCGACATCGAACTCGCCCGCCACTTGCGCGTTGGGGTTCGCCATCGCGGCGCGGCGCGACCGAGCAGCAACGTTGGCCATCGCGCGCTCGTCGGCGATTCCCGCCGCGATCAACGCCCGCGCTTGGAGCG
>JANYLF010000276.1 GCA_025357995.1 Acidimicrobiia bacterium
CGAAGGACGAACCGCCCGGTAGCAACCGTCCATACCGCCGACTTCGGCCTGACTGGCGACCCATCCGAGATCGGCTGACCCACCACGTTCTCTTGGAGCGGGCGACGGGATTCGAACCCGCGACCCTTCGAGATCTTCGAATTCAGATCAGCTCAGGGCGCACGCGACTCAGTCGACACGTTCCGCGGACACCTCCCGACCAGCTGTCAACAATTCGCGGCTCCCGGAATTCCGGACTCCGCGGGCGGAGCGGGACGCTCGCCCGAGGGACGTCGGGTTGTCGGCATCGCGCTTCTGCGGGGACGGTACGCGGTCTCGGTGCTCGTCGGGGGAAACCAAACTGGATTCGACTATCGCGGCTTCGCAGTCGGGCTCGCCAATAGGGGACTCGCGGCACTCCACTCTCACGCGGGCTCGTCGGGGTTGGCGTTTCGACGCGGACGCGGCCCCGTCGGGCCGGGCGCCTCATGGGCCTCAAGGCCGGAGTCCAAAACGCCGAAACTCGATCCATGCCGAACACTTCGATGCCATTTCACGTCTCCCGCCGTCGGCGCGTTCTCCTCGGAGCTGTCGGTGCCTTGATGCTGCTCGGTCTCGGCGGCTGCGGCGGGTCGAGTGCACCTCATTCCGCCACCGCTGCATCGACTCCCCGAGCTGCTTCCGCCAGCGAGTCGACGACAACGCCCGGGCTGCCAACCCCGCCCGCGGCGACTGCATCGGTAGGTGCGGTCGAGAGCCAGATCGGTGCGGTCGGTTCGTCGTTGGACGCCGGTGCGACCGAGACATCCGCGGGTGACCCGAGCACCGCACAAAGCCAAGAAGGTTCTGCCCCATGAAGCCGGTCAGTAACGTGCGACGCCTCGCCGTCGTCGCAGCCACTTCGCTTGGGATCATGGTGTTCGCATCGTCGCCCGGCTACGCAGTGCACACGGTTCCGGGCGGTCACGGCCCGACGACAAGCAGGCCGTCGACACCGATCACATCGCAACCGTCGACACCGAGAGCGAGTGCGTGCTTGGCGCTCGCCGATCTCCGCGCCCGGTCTCAATCCGAGGTCAGTCGTCGGATCACCGCGCTCGACCAGTTGCTGGCACGGCTCGGGCAGGCGCCGGACCCGTTCGGTGCGAACACCGCGCAGCAACATGTACTCGAAGACACCAAGAGCGCGCTCAGCGCGTTGGGTTCCAAGATCCAAGGCGGCTGTTACGCGTCCCGCGACTCTGCGGTCACCGATGTTCGCTCGATCTTCACGTCCTACCGAGTGTTCGCGCTTCGTATGCCCCAAACCCGTCTCCTCATCGCCGCCGACGACATGGGCGCGGCTCGAACGCGGCTCGGCGCGATTTCGGCGGAGCTCGTCACGCTGAGCACCGCCCACGCGAACATCCAGCCCGACGTTGCCGCCATGCAGGCCGCTCTGGCCGTGTCGGACACGAACCTCGGGAACCCGCCCGTCCTCGGTTCGGCGGTGGCCGCGGTGCTCACGATCAACCCCGGCGCCGATCCGAGCACCGCGTTGGCCTCGGCCAAAGCGGCGCATCATGCGCTCGAGCAGGCCCACCAGGCGCTGGCGAATGCGCGTGCGTCCGCCCAACATGCGGTGTCATTGCTCAAGGCCGAGTAAACAATCGAGCAGCTGCGTTTCGACACGTCAGTCACGTCCGCGCCGCTTGGTCTACGACCTTACGTTTCGAACTTGGTGGCGAAGAGCCGCAGCGCGTCGGCAATGAAGCCGTCTCCGCGCGCGGACGGTTGGTCGGTTCGATACCGGACGAAGAGCTCCTCGAAACCGGCAGGACAGAACATGACGAGCATCTCGACATCGAGGCCGGAACGGTTGAGGTAGCCGTGTCGCGTTCCCGGGGGAACGCAAACCACGTCGTTCGCGTGGAGCGTTGTGACACTATCGCCGAGGAGAAACTCGACGGTCCCGTCCCGTCCCGTACGACGAAGACTTCTTCGATCTCGGCGTGTTCGTGAGGTCCAAAGGCTCGATCGGTGTGTTCGTCCGTTGTCGGCCGCGTCGCGACGGTCCATTCCATCAGCGAGTAGGCACCATCAGTGTCCGGCCCGGAGATGATGACACGGCCGCGGTCAGGAGCATCCTCGAACGCAACCCCGCCACCAGCTCCTACGATCTGCCCGCCTGTCATGCCAGCGAGGGTAGGCGCGTGCTCTGGACGCGAATCAGCGGCCCCGAAAGGCCGCTGACCAGCATGTTCTCTTGGAGCGGACGACGGGATTCGAACCCGCGACCCTCACCTTGGCAAGGTGATGCTCTACCAGCTGAGCCACGTCCGCCTGGTACCTCGAAGATAGCAGCCGCACCTCGCGAACCCGTAGCCTCCGGCGATGCGCATCTCAATCTTCGGCGGCGAACTTCCCACCATCGACGCAGCGGTCGCGGCCGCTCGACAGGTGGAATCGGACGGCTTCGCGGGTTTCTACGTCCCTCAGATCTTCGGGCTCGACGCCCTCACCACCCTCGCGGTCGTGGGTCACGAAGTCCCGCGCATCGAGCTCGGCACCGCAGTCATCCCCACGTACCCGCGCCATCCGATGATGCTCGCGGCGCAAGCGCTCTCCGCGCAGCAGGCGTCCGGCGGTCGCCTCATTCTCGGCATCGGGCTCTCGCATCAGATCGTGATCGAGTCGATGTTCGGCATGTCGTACGACAAGCCGGCGCGTCACATGCGCGAGTACCTCTCGATCCTCATGCCACTCGTGCACGGTGAGTCCACCGCGGTCAACGGTGAGACCTTGAGCTTCAACGGCAGCATTGGTATCACCGCACCTCCGGTCCCGGTGCTCCTCGCCGCGCTCGCACCGCGCATGTTGGATCTCGCAGGTCGTGTGGCCGACGGCACCGTCACGTGGATGACCGGACCGGCCACGCTCGAGTCGCACATCGTGCCGTCGATCACCAAGGCCGCGGCCGACGCCGGCCGTCCCGCACCACGGGTCGCGGTCGGCCTACCGGTGTGCGTGACCGACGATGCCGCGGCGGCCCGCGCGCGCGCCGCCAAAACGTACGAGGTGTACGGCTTTCTTCCGAGTTACCGCGCCATGCTCGACCGCGAGGGCGCGCAGGGCCCAGCCGACGTCGCGATCGTCGGCACCGAAGCCGAAGTGGCCGCCGGAATCCAGCGCGTGGCCGACGCCGGCGCGACCGATTTTGCCGCCGCGGAGTTCTCAACCACTCCGGACGAGAAGACGCGTACCCGCGAGTTGCTCCGTTCTCTGTTGTGAGCGCGGACCCACTGCCCCGCTCACCGCTGGACCTCCTCGAGGCGATCGCCCGCGAGGAAGTCGTGATCAACGACGATCTCCGTCACCTCGAGATCTACACGATGCGCGGTCTCCTCACCATCCTCTGGCACGGCCCCACCGACGCCGAGCACGTCGTGCTCATGGCCGGTGGCGGCATGGGTGGGCTGCTCGGTCCGGCGGGCGGGCTCTATCACGACCTCGGGACGCGGTTCACGGCCGACGGCATCGCCACGATGCGCGTGGTATCGCAAGGCCAACGATCTCGTCCGGTGCGTGCACGACGTTGCCGCGGCCGCGGATCTCGCGTCACGGGCGGGTGGAGCGCGGTTCGTGACCGTCGGGCATTCGTTCGGCGGCGCGGTCGCGGTACAGGCAGGGATGGTCCTCGGTCAGCATTGCGCCGGCGTGCTCACCCTTTCCACGCAATCGGCCGGCTGTGAAGACGCAGGCCAACTCGCGGACCACGTACCCGTGCTTCTCCTCCACGGCGATCGTGACGAAATCCTGCCGCCCGATACCTCGGCGGTGGTGCGCATGCTCATCGGTCACGGCGAGCTGGAGATCCTCCCCGGCGCCGGGCATCTCCTGTCCGAGGCCGCCGATCATCTGCGCGATCGGCTCGGCACGTGGATCCCCGCCTGCTTCGACTGATCCCGTCAGGGACGCTCGTCCACCATCTCGGCGACCGTGAGCACCCAGTCCCTCACCAGCAAGTCCCGCACCACGGCATTCGGATGGTTCGAGCCGGCGACGATCGCCGCGCGGGCAGCCGCGCCGGTCGACGCTTCGA
Source organism: Acidimicrobiia bacterium (assembly GCA_025357995.1). Lineage (GTDB taxonomy): Bacteria > Actinomycetota > Acidimicrobiia > IMCC26256 > JAENVU01 > JAENVU01. The sequence goes on from JANYLF010000276.1 coordinate 4,061, forward strand.
GCTCGTCGACGCTCGGTGAGTTGCCAGGGCCAACACCCGCCGCCAACGCGCCGGCTACCTGCTCGGCCGCCCGAACGACGGTCTCGGTGAGCTCCGTTGGCCCGACGGCATTGCCTTCGATCCGCGTCCGGATCTCCACGATGGATTCCGCCGCGCCACTTGCGTGCTCGGCGATCGCGAGGCGGCTGATCCATGGAACCGTGACCGTGGCCGCGGCCGGATGTTGTTCGACGAGCTCGACGACCGCGACACGCGCCCGACCGTCGTGCGAAACGAACGCACGCCGCCGCGCCCCGAACTCGTCATCCTCCGCGCCTTGTACCGCCGCGCGCAACACACTGCTCGCTGCGTCCGCCACGTCGGCGACAAGCCGCGAGACGAGACCGACCAGATCCCGCGGCCAGAACGCCAGCGCGACGACCGCACTCACCGCCGCGCCAATCGCGACATCCTCGAGCCGCGTCAACCCGGTATGCCAACCGACGGGATCGACGATGTTGAACAGGGTCACCACGGCGACGGTGAACGCAGCCTGGCCTGATACGAACCCACCCAACGCAGGGAGGTAGCCCACCGCGAAGACGGCGACGACGAAACAGACCCAGAGG
>JANYLF010000293.1 GCA_025357995.1 Acidimicrobiia bacterium
CGCGATGGTCTCGATCGGACCGTTCGCCGCGATGACCTTCTCGCGCAGCGCGAGCTGCATGTCGATCGAAGCGGCGATCCACTCTTTCGCAGCTTCGAGGCCCTCCGCGATGGTCTCCTCGGTCACCTTCGGGGCGCCCTGCTCGTAGAGCTCCCACGAAGACTCGGTGCCACCGGCCTCCACCATCATGATGGCGATCTCACCGGCGTCGGTCCGACGCCCGGCGACCACGAGTTCGAAGGTGGATTCGTCACCCTCTTGGTAGGTCGGGTGCGCGATCCACGCGCCGTCGTAGTGCGCGAGACGCACTGCGCCGATCGGGCCGTCGAACGGAATGCCCGAGATCATGAGCGCGGCAGACGCGCCGTTGATCGAGATGACGTCGTGCGGGTTGGACTGGTCCGAACCGAGGACAGTCGCGATGACCTGCACCTCGTTGCGGAAGTCCGACGGGAAGCTCGGCCGTAACGGACGGTCGGTCAACCGACACGTCAGCACCGCCGACTCTCCCGGACGACCTTCACGTCGGAAGAACGAGCCGGGGATCTTGCCCGCGGCGTACATGCGCTCCTCGACGTCGACCGTCAACGGGAAGAAATCGATGCCCTCGCGGGGCTTGCTGGTGGCAACGGTGCTGAGCACCACGGTGTCGCCCACTTGCACGACGACGGCGCCGTCGGCGAGTGCGGCGAGCTTGCCGGTTTCAATGGACATGGTGAGGCCGGCCGTATTGATCGGCCCCTCTACGCGAATCGCGTCACCCATGGGTGCGCTCCTCTCACTCCTCGCAGGTCTTCGCCGCGAGGTTCTTGGGTGAGGGGCGGTTCTCAGTTGTCACTGCTCGACGAGTGCCGCACAACTCCGGCGCGGCTTCGAGCGGTGGCGACTGACAACCCCCACCTCAGGGTTGGTTCACGCGCCGACGTATGGACGCCGACGCGACGAGGGCCGGCAAGTGCCGGCTCCACGCATCCGTCCTACCGACGGAGTCCGAGCTTCGCAATCAGTGCGCGATACCGCTCGACATCGTTACGCCGGAGGTAGTCCAGCAGACGACGACGACGACCGACGAGCATCAACAAGCCACGACGGCTGTGATGATCCTTCTTGTGCATCTTGAGATGCTCAGTGAGGTGGTTGATTCTCCCCGTAAGGAGTGCAACCTGCACCTCCGGCGAGCCCGTATCGGTCTCGTGGAGGCGGTGCTCGCTAATCGTTGCAGTGGTATCGGGCATGCGGAAACAGGGATCCTTCAAGTTGCGGAAGCCCGCAGAGTAGCACGGAGGGCCGTCGGCGGGCAGGTTTGGGGGTCCGGTGGGCCGTCGGGGTCGGCCGGGTGTCGTCGGCGCAGGGCTGGACCGAGCGCCGGCGGTCGTCGGCTCCGGTACCGGCCCACGTCAGCCCGCCAGCACGGCGGCGATGCGGTTGTACCGAGGGTCGGTGTCGCCGCAGATTCGGCCGACCCAGCGGAGGATCTCGGCGGCGTCAAGGTCGGAATCGGCGTCCTGCATGGCATCGATGTCGACCCAGTCCTTCGGTCGGTCGAAGACGGCTTTGCATACGACGAGGTGATCCGCAGACAGGATCGGAATCGTCGTGTCGGCGAACGGAACGATCCGCACCACCTTGGCTGCGGCGTCGTGGAAACGGTCGTAGCTGAAGAACAGATCGACTGGCGTGTCGTCCCACCAGAGCCGCACCTGGCCGTCGCGTTCGACGTGCGCCAAGGTCCCAGAGACACCGAGTGGGGTGAGCCGCGCGGCGATCTTGGTCGCCCGCTGCTCGGGCACGAACACATTGAGGTCGATATCGATGGTGGCGCGCGGTTCCGCGTAGTAGGCGAGTGCGATCGCGCCGCCGAACGCGTGCGGAACGGAACCAAGCGCCGCATGCAACGCGACGATCTTCTCAGGCAGGGATCGCTTGGTCACGACGAGATCCGCGGGAACCTCACCGCGCCACGGGCATGACGTCGGGGGATCGCGTCGGCAAGCAACAGCACGTCGACGAGTCGCTCGGCGCGCTGGGTATCAGTCGACGCCGGCGGCACGCCGCCATGGTCACGGGCCGACACCCCGAGCTCGAGCTCCGCGCCCGTCGCCCGGACCAAGCGACGCAGGGTCTCGATGCTCGGATCGCGTCGGCCGTGCTCGTACGCCGAGATCACCGGCTGGCTCGTGCCCGCTCGGCGCGCGAGCTCGGCCTGAGTGAGGCCGGCGCGCTTGCGGGCCCGGGTGAGTACGGCGGCTCCGTTCATGCCATGAGTATATCGGATCGTCTATGTCTCCATCTTGATCACATGACGCGGAGAGAGCCCGGATTTCTTGATCGAATCTCTTGACGATCGAATGTCAGTTCGGTACAATACCAGTCACGCACTTCCCCTGCCGTGGGTTCTCACGGCCTCGCTCCGTACGGAGCCGCACGACGGATCGTTCGTTGTCGGAGGGAGGTGGGTTTCGTGTCCGGTCTGCTGGTCGATCCGAACGTGGCGCTCCGGGCCGCCGTGGACGCCACCCTGGAGACCGATCCGTCCGATCTCGGAGACGTCGGCCTGTCCGAGGAGATCATTTCGCTCCGCGCGGAGATCGACCGGCTGGAAGCGCAGTTCGCGCGGCTGGTCTATGCGGGCCATCAACGCGGGATTGGCAACGTTGACGGTTCGCCTTCCACCGCAGCTTGGCTTCGGCGCCGCACCGGAATGCGCGAGGGCGACGCCCGCGCCGCGATCGAGGCCGGTGAAGTGTGTGAGGTGCTCCCGACGACTGCGCAGGCATGGCGCGACGGCGAGATCACTGCGGGTGCGGCTCGCACCATCATCGGCGCGCGCGTCAAGGGCCACGACGCGAAGCTCCGCGCAGTCGAGCCGGTGCTCCTCGACATGGCGCGAGATGGTGCGACGCGCGAGCTGCAACGGACCTGCGCGCACTTCCGTCAGTGCGCGCAGGCCGATGGAACCGAACCTCGGGATCACGACGGTCTGACGATCTGCACGACCTATGCGGGTCGAACCATCCTCAACGGCAACCTGTCGTCCAGCGCGGCCGAGACAGTAGTCACCGCACTCCATGCACTCACCGATCCCCCGACTGATGACGACCGTCGGACGCCGGCTCGGCGACGCGCCGACGCCCTGGTCCGCATGGCCGAACTTGCCCTCGGCGCCCTGCGCGGCGCCGGGCCGGACGGACCGGTGCGCGCCCGTCCTTCAGCCTCCGTCGTCATGGACTGGGAGACCCTTACCCGAGACGCGCTCGGCCGGATGGACGGCGAGTTCACCGGGATATTGCACCGCAGCGATGTGGAGCGCCTGCTGTGCGACTCCGTGGTGACGCGGGTGGTCACCGGGCCACGGGGGCTCCCGATCGACGTCGGCCGGGCCCGTCGCACCATCCCCACGCCGACCCGGCAGGCGCTCGTCGTGCGCGACCAGGGGTGTCGATATCCCGGCTGTGGGCGACCACCCGGCTGGTGCGACGCCCATCATGTTGTTCATTGGCGACAAGGTGGTCGTACCGATTTGGAGAATCTCGTACTCCTGTGCGATCACCACCACCACGTGGTCCATCAACCCGGTTGGATCGTGAAATTCGACGGTGAAGAATTCCGCGTCCTCAAACCCGATGGCTCCGAGATCACCTGATCTGACCGGCACCGAATCTTCTGCTCACACAAGCATGACCTTTGCGGGCGATCGTCGGAGCATGATCGAAAGAAGGATTCCGATAGCGGTCGTGACCGTCGGTCTGGCGCTCGGCCTCGCCGGTGGCTGCGGGTCGACCGCCACGGCCAGCCCGAGCGCGACACCGACCACGACGACCGCCGCGCAACGTCGCGACCCTCACGGCGGGACGAGCAACTCGATGGCCGGCATGAACGGCATGAACGGCATGAGCGAGATGGACGGGATGGGCTCGATGGATGGCTCCATGAGTGGCCAGCACCACGGCATGGAGTTCCCGCCGCTCGCGTCGCGACTCGCCGCGGCCACGACGGCCGAACGGGCCGCGGCCGCGGACCTCCTGGCGCGCACCCGCGCCACATTGCAGGCGTACGACTCGGAGCCCGCGGCGCGAGCTGCCGGGTTCGAACCCAATCCGAACGGTGGCCGCCTGATCCACTACCGCAACGTCGCCAACCGGCGAGACGATCGCCAGCTCGAACCCGAACATCTGGAGGGACTCGTTTACGTCCGGACGGTGGCCGGCACGCTCCAACTCCTCGGTGCGGTGTACACGGTGCACGCCGGGGAGACCGCACCCACGCCGGGCGGCGCGATCTTCCAGTGGCACACCCACGACTCGACCTGTCCGACGTTCCTCGTCGCACCCGGCGCCTGCCAGGACACGTTCCGGATGCTCCACGTGTGGACGACCAGCGCGGCGACGGTGGTCGATCCGTGGAACCAATCGGCGCGGGCCGCATTCGGACGAAGCTGAACCGCGCGAAACGCGGGTCAGGCCAGGATGGCGCGCGCCGCGTTGCAATCGCGGTGCATCTGCGCGATCAGATCGTCGACGGACTCGAACCGCTGCTCACCGCGCAGGCGCTCCACGAACTGCACCGCGACCCACTGACCGTACAGGTCGCCGTCGAACTCGAGCACATGGGCCTCGAGCAGCGAATACTCCTGCGCGTCGTAAAACGTGGGGCGGCGGCCGAGCGAGATGGCACACGCTCGCCGCGCATCGTCGGCACCCCGGAACCAACCGGCGTAGATACCATCGGCCGGCAGACACATTTCCGGAGCGACCGCTACGTTCGCGGTCGGGAATCCGAGCTCTCGCCCCCGGCGGTCGCCCACGACCACCTCGCCCCGGACCTCGTGAGGTCGACCGAGGAGATGCGCGGCGCCTGCCACGTCGCCGGCCGCCAGCCGATGACGGACGCGAGTCGACGAATACGGTTCGTGCACGAGATCCGATTCGGGGGCGACCAGCCCGAGCCCGATCACTTCGAAGCCGAGGTCCGCACCCATGCGCTGCAAGAGCGCGACGTTCCCGCCACGATGATGTCCGAAATGGAAGTCGGCGCCGACCACCACGAGCCGCGCACCGAGCAACCCGACGAGCACCTCGTGCACGAAGTCTTCGGCGGTCTCCTTACTGCGCCCTTCGTCGAACTCGAGGACACACACCACGTCGACGAGATCCGCGCCCACCAACAGCTCCAGCTTGTGGTCGAGGCTCGTCAACAAGTTCGGCGCGGTCTCGGGTCGCACGACCTGCGCCGGGTGACGATCGAAGGTCACGCACACGGCGTCGAGATCCCGCGCGTCGGCGAGCTCGCGCACGAGTTGGAGCACCTTCCGGTGGCCAAGATGCACGCCGTCGTACGCGCCGATCGTGACGACGCTGCCCTCGGAGATCGGGGTAATGCCTTCACCCACTCGGACGACCCGCGTTCCACTCATCGCTTCATTCTCCCGCACCCGAGGCCGCGGGTGCCACGGGGATGACCACGCTCGGCTTGAATCCGGTCCCCCGCTGTTCGTAGACGGCGAGCAGCGCCCCAGCCTCATCGAGCATCGCGTAGGGCCCATCACCTACGACGGTCATGGCGGACTCGTCGAACATCTTGCCGTTCGCGATCGCGGCCTGCCGCTCGACATCGACGGTCACCGTCTCCATCCCCCGGAGCGCGATCGCGGGCGAGAGCACGTAAGGAACCGGGTCGGCGACGAGCACGTCGAGCGGTTGTGCATCTTCGAGTGTGAACGCGCCGACGCGCCGCCGACACAACGACGCGAGGTGCGCGTACCCGCCGAGCGTGGTCCCGAGATCGGCCGCGAGACTGCGAATGTACGTCCCGCTCGAACACTCGACCAGGACCGTGGCCTGCGGTAGTGACCCGGGCGTGAACGATTCGACGTCGAACCGATCGATGCGCACCGATCGCGGCGCGCGCTCCACCTCCTTTCCCTCGCGGGCGAGTTGGTGCAGCCGTTTGCCGTCGACCTTCAGCGCGGAGACCATCGGCGGCACCTGCATGATCTCGCCACGGAACGCGGGGAGTGCCGCCTCGACCGCGGCAAGGTCGAGGTCGGGCATCTCCCGGCGCGCGAGTTCCACCCCGGCCGCGTCGAGCGTGTCGGTCGCGACGCCGAACGCCACGACACCCTGATATTCCTTCGTGGTCTCCTGGAGGAACCGCATCAAGCGCGTCACGCGGCCGAGACCCACCAACAACACGCCCGTTGCATCCGGATCGAGCGTGCCCGCGTGGCCGATCCGGCGTTGCCGCGTGGCGCCGCGCAACTTCGCGACCACATCGTGACTCGTCCACCCCGCAGGTTTGTCGACGACGAGCAATCCGTCGATCACGACGCGACCTCGATCAAAGCTGCGATTGGAGCGAGACGCGAATTCGCGCAACCGTCGCGTCGATGCCGTCGTGGCTCGTGAACCCGGCCGCGAACCGATGCCCGCCGCCGCCATTGGCGGTCGCGACCTTCTCCACATCGGTCGCACCGACGGACCGGAGACTCACCTTCACCGTGCCGTCCGCGTCTTCTTTCACGACGCACGCGACGTCGGCCTCCGCGGTACGGCGAATGATGTCGATAAGGCCCTCGACCTCTTCCATCGTCACACCGTGGCGGTTGAGTAGGTCCTGGTTCACCGCGGTCCAGACAAAGGATTGCTCCGGCACGAGCGTCGCGTTCGCGAGTGCCTCACCCAGAAGTTGCAGGTACGCGAACGAATGCTCCTCGAAGAGCGTGCGGCTGAGCGTGCTCACGGGGAGATCGAACGCCAACAACTCCGCGGCGAGGTTGAAGACACCACTCGTGGTGCTCTCGTATTGGAATCGTCCGGTATCACAGACCAGCGCGGTGTACAGACAGAACGCGACGTCATGCGTGAGCGAGAGGCCAAGGCGGTCGATCAGCATCCGTACCACCACACCGCTCGCGGCCGCGGTCGCGTCGATCACGTTGATGGTGCCGTAACGCTCGTTCGACACGTGATGGTCCACGACGATCAGCTCATCGGCAGATTCTGCGAGTGGTCGGAGATTGCCGAGCCGGCCCAGCGCGCCACAGTCGAACGTGACCACCACACCCAAGTCTGTGGGCAGGTCGGCGGGCCGCGTGATGAGATCGAGACCAGGGAGATCGCGGTAGTGCGGCGCAATCACGAACGGCTCGGGGAACGTCGCCACACTGGAACGGCCGGCCGCGAGCAGCGCGTGGTGCAACGCCAGCATCGAACCGAGCGCATCACCGTCGGGCGTGATGTGACACATGAGGGTGACGTGATCTGCCGCGTCGATGGTCTTCGCGGCTCGCTCCAACGCGGCCTCGGTGTCTTCGACGTCCGTCACGTACCGTCCTCACGATCGAGGAGCCCACCTGTGTCATCGGCGCGGATACCGTCGGCTTGAAGAGTTCGCAGGATCGCCTCGATCCGCTCACCGCTCGCGACGGACTCGTCCTCGATGAATCGGAGTTCGGGCGAGTACTTCATCCGGATCTCGCGACCGATATGGGTACGCAGGTGTGCCGCCGCCGACGCGAGTCCGGCCGCTGATTCGTCGGGAGTCTCGCCGCGGCGAAACACCGAGTAGAAGACATCGGCCGTGCGCAGGTCCGACGCGATCTCCACGCCGGTGATCGTCACGAAGCCGAGCCGGGGATCCGAGAGGCGTTCCACCTCTTCGGCCAAACACTCCATGACGACCTCATTGAGCCGCGCGACCCGCGGGTACTGCTTCGGCGGCTGCCGCGGTCTACTCATTCTTCGAGCCAATCAGTGTGGACATCGAGGACTTCGACGTTGTTGGCAGTATCCACGAACCGAGTGACGGAGTCGAGAATCTCGCGAAGATGGCCGTCGCTCGCCGCGACGACTGCGACGCCGATCGAGGCGCGCTGCCACTGGTCCTGATGGTCGACTTCCGCGACCGAGACTTTGAATCGATGCCGCAGGCCGTCGACGATCGGACGGATCGCGGCGCGCTTGACCTTCAAGGAACGACTCTCGGGAACGTGAAGGTCGAAACAGACCGCGGCGGCATGCACAACCTTCATCTTCGCACCGATCCTCACCGCGACCTCAGTTCCTCACCTGGGTCGAACGAATCGGATCAAGGGGCGAGGACGACGACCGGGATCTCGCGCTCGGTCTTGCTCTGGTATCCCGCATAGTTGTCGTGGCCCGCGACGATCTTGGGCCAGAGGTCGGCCTTCTCGGCGGCATCGGCGATGTGCGCCGTCATCGACCGCGTGGTGCCACCCATCTCGACCTCGACCTTCGGGTCGGCCTGGAGATTGAGGAACCAGTCAGGGTGGCGATCGGCCCCACCCTTGGATGCGACGATCACGACCTTGTCGTCGATCTGCAACGGTGAGGTCAGCATCGTCGGCCGGGGCTGGCCACTCTTGCGGCCCTTCGTGGTGAGCACGAGCACCGGCATCCCGGCGCCCTTGCCCATGACCTTGCCCTTGCTGAGCCGGAACAGGGGCCGATGAATCGCGTTGACGAGCTTGAGTTGAAAGTCGCTGGGCATACATGGACCCTACGTCGTCGAGCCCGCCGGGTGCCGACGCGGTCAGTTGGTGGAGATCGCCGACAGCAGCGTTGGATTCCCGTCGTCGCCGGCGACAAAAACCCGACCACCGACAATCACCGCCGGAAGCGACATCGAATACGGCATCAGCAACGACGCAAGTGGCGCGCACGCGTTCGCCGGAGCGGGACAGCCGGCCGCATCGAGCGTATAGAGGTGATAGTCGGTCGAGGCGACGTACACGACACCGTTCGCGACCGATGGTCCTCCGACGCTGACAATTCCCGGCGCGACCCATTCGGGGTTACACACCGTCGGCGTCCCGGAACAGCCAACGACGCCGCCGGCGTCAAATGCCGCGACGTCGGAATTCTGTTCGCGGTTACGAGAGACGAAGACCCGACCTTCGCCGACGGCCACTGCTCCGTGCACGGAGACACCGGCCGCCGTGCTCCACAAGGGCAAGCAGATCGTCGGGGTTCCCGAACAGCCCTCGATCCCTCGAGCGTCGAATGCGCGCAGTACGCCATCGACATCGACGCTGTAGGCGCGATCACCCGCGACCGCAACAAGCCCGAACCGACCGGACGGCGCCGGCGGTTCGCCGTCCACCATCTCGAACGTCGGGGTGCACACCACCGGCGACCCCGCGCAGCCATCGACGCCCGCGTCGTCGTACGCGAGAATCCGGTTCCCCTCGATCGGCAGAAACACGTGACCATTGGCGACGCTCACGCCAACGTACGGGCTGGTACGCGCGAGTGCAGTCCACAACGGCGTGCACACCTTGGGAGCGCCCGAACACCCCGTCTCACCGGCAGCATCGAACACCGACATGCCGGTGCTGGTCTCGACGTAGACGCGACCATTCGCCACGATCGGTGCCGTCTCGGAAATGAACGGAAGATTCGCGCTCCAGATCTGCGGACAGAACAGAGGCGTTCCGGAACACGTCGCGTCCGGCCGTTCGGGGAACGCGAGCAGTTTGGACTCGAAGTTGGAGGTCCCGGTAATAGCAAAGAGCGTGCTGCCTGACAACGCCGGTGCCGGTGGTCGCTGGAACCAGGCCCCGGTTGAGTAATTCCAATCCGCCACGCACGTACCCGTCAAGCAGTCGGATCCGCCGTCACTGCGATACGCGTGAATGACCGAGCCGGCGGTGAAGACATGCGTGAGGTCGGCGACCACCGGTAGGTCGCCCGCCCACGTCGTGCCTTGCCACTCGACCGCAAGCGCACCGACGTTCGACGTGCTCAAGCGAAACTCGAACGGTTGGGATCCGGTGTTCCCCGAGCCGCCACGAGCATTCATCCAGCATCCGGACAACACGACGAGACTGACCAAGCCGACGACCGCCCACCGAACCCGCTGACAAGACACCCACGACCTCCGCGTTGAAGACGAGGTCTACCTCGCATCGAGTGCGATGGCAACTAGTTCGGCGCGACCGGATCGGGCGCTTCCGTCAAGCTTGGACGCGGGCGATCTCTCGGTCTTCGTAGGTCTCGATGATGTCGCCGGGCTTCACGTCTTGGTAACCCTCGAGACCGATACCGCACTCGAAGCCGTCGCGCACTTCTCGCACGTCGTCCTTGAACCGCCGCAGCGACGCGATCGAGCCCTTCCAGATGATCGTGCCTTCGCGCAGGAACCGCACCTTCGAACCGCGAGTGATGACACCCGTGCGCACATAACAACCGGCGATCTTGCCGATGCGCGGCACGCCGAAGACTTCGCGAACCTCGGCTTCGCCCGTGACCACTTCTTCGAACTCGGGCTTGAGCATGCCGATGAGCGCGGCGTTCACGTCGTCGAGCACTTGGTAGATGACCTCGTAGAGGCGCATCTCCACTTTCTCCTGCGCAGCAAGTTCACGGGCCTTGCGGTCAGGTCGCACGTTGAATCCGACGACGGTCGCATTGGCGACTGCCGCCAGGTCGATATCGCTCTCGGAAATACCGCCAACCGCACGGTGCACGAACGACAGCCGCACTTCTTCATGTTCCTGGTCCAGCTTGCGCAACGCGTCGGTCAGTGCCTCGAGCGACCCATGCACGTCGGCCTTGAGTACCAAGTTGAGCGTGGCCACCTCGCCGCGCTCGACCATGGCGAAGATGTCCTCCAAGCGAGCGCCGCCCGACAGGATCATCGGATGTGATTGGTCGGCGACGCGGCGTCGGCGCGAACGCGCCTCG
>JANYLF010000299.1 GCA_025357995.1 Acidimicrobiia bacterium
CTCGCGGGAGCGCCGCGTCGACGCGATCGACGGTGGCCGCGACGATCTCGTCGTCGAACTACGCCGTGCCGGGCTTCCGGTTCAGAAGATCATGGGATCGCAACTGCTCGCGGAGATCGCCGCGGAGATGCACTACCTGGACCTCGACACGTTCTACGCCGCGATCGGCGAACACCATGTGACCGGCAAGCACGTGGCGCAACGCGTGCGCCAGCGCCTCGTGGGAGGAACCGAGCAGTTGCCGGTCACGGCCCGGCGACCGTCGCGCAGCAGTGCGCGCCGCCGCGCCGCGGGAGTGCACGCCGAGGGCCTCGACGACATGATCGTGCGACTCTCCCGTTGCTGCACCCCGGTGCCCGGCGACGAGATCATCGGGTTCATCACGCGCGGTCGTGGTGTGTCGGTGCATCGCTCCGACTGCGCGAACGCGAGTGGACTCGCGAGCCAGACCGAACGCCTCGTGGAGGTGGAGTGGGACAACGACGCGTCGGGTGCGTACGTGGTATCGGTCGAGGTGGAAGCCCTCGACCGCTCGCGTTTGTTACGCGACGTGGCGAACACGCTCGCCGAACATCACGTGAACATCCTGTCGTGTCAGAGCCAGACCACCGCCGATCGAGTCGCTCGATTCCGGTTCGACTTCGAGTTGGCCGACCCCGGCCATCTCGATTCCCTGTTGGCGGCCCTCAAGCGCGTCGATTCGGTCTACGACGCGGTTCGTGTGCTCCCGGGCGCCGCACGCGTCGACGGCTAGACCGCGAACAACCCCGGGATCCGGAGGCCCCGCCGGTAGCATCGACTCGCAGTGTCCCGCGACGAAAAGTTCCGCGCCCCGAAAGGGGTTCACGACGTTCTGCCGCCCGATTCCGGGCAGTGGGCCGTCATCGTGGCGCGCTTCGCCGAACGCGCTCGCCGCTACGGCTACGGGCTCGCGATCACCCCGATGTTCGAACACGTCGAGGTGTTCCAGCGGGTCGGTGAGCACACCGACGTCGTCTCGAAGGAGATGTACGAGCTCACGGACAAGGGTGGCCGGCGGCTCGCGCTGCGGCCCGAGGGCACCGCATCGGTGGTACGCGCGTACGTGGAGCACCGGCCCGCGCCGCCGTGGAAGGTCTGGTACGTCGCGCCCAACTTCCGTTACGAACGCGCCCAGAAAGGTCGGTACCGCCAGCACTGGCAACTCGGCGTGGAGGCTCTCGGCGTGAGCGATGCCGCGGTCGATGTGGAAGTCATCGCGCTGCTGCACGGCTTCTATCGCGACCTCGGTCTCACCGATGTGCGCTTGCTGCTCAACTCGATGGGCGACGCGCAGACGCGGCCCGCGTTCGTGGCCGCGTTGCGCGCCCACTTCCTTGCGCACGGACGGGCGTTGGGCGACGAATTTCTCGCGCGGGTCGACGCGAACCCGATGCGCGTGCTCGATACCAAGGTCGAGGCGTGGCAAGACGTGATCGAGAGCGCACCGCAACTCACCGCATACTTGTCTGATGTCGCCGCCGCTCATTTCGAGCAGGTCCAGGAGGGTCTGCGCGCGCTCGCGATCGACGTGGAGCTCGCGCCGCGTCTCGTCCGGGGGTTCGATTACTACACGAGCACCACGTTCGAGTTCCAGAGCGCCGCGCTCGACGCGGCGCAGAACGCGGTCGGTGGTGGCGGTCGCTACGACGGGCTCGCCGAGGAATTCGGTGGTCCTCCCACGCCGGGCATCGGCTTCGGCACGGGGTTGGAGCGCATTGTGCTCGCGCTCGACGCGCTCGGCGCGTCAGTAGACGTACCCGGCATCGATGTCTTCGTGGTCGACGGCCTCGGCGATGGTGCCGGGACCACCGTTGGCACCTTGGTGGAAGCGCTCCGCGCGGAGGGTTTCGCGGTCGACCGCGCCTACGGCGGTCGTTCGGTGAAGGCGCAATGGAAAGCCGCGGACAAGTCAGGCGCGGCGGTCACGGTCATGGTCGGACGCGACGAACTCGCGCGCGACGCGGTCGCGGTCAAGGACCTCGCGTCCGGCGAACAGGTGGAAGTACCCCGAACGGGTCTGGTGGCGTGGCTCATGGCGCGCAATGAGGAGATATCTCGATGATGAGGACGCACGAAGCCGGGACGATCCGGGCCGAGCACGCCGACACGGAGGTCACGATTGCGGGCTGGGTCGCGGCGCGGCGCGATCACGGCGGCGTGGTGTTCTTCGACCTGCGCGACGCGTCGGGCGTGGTCCAGGTGGTGGTGGATCCCGAGCAGATCACTGACGACGACGTGCATCACATCGGTCGCGAGTGGGTCCTGCAGATCATCGGGACCGTGCGGCCGCGGCCCGCGGGCACGGTCAACGCAGACTTGCCGACCGGTGAGGTCGAAGTGGCCGCGCGCACGCTCACCGTGCTGAACCGCGCTGAGCCGCCGCCGTTCCCGTTGTCCGAACGCGGTGACGACGTCGACGAAGTGCTGCGGCTGAAACATCGCTACCTCGACCTGCGCCGACCGTCGATGCAACGCAACCTCCGAATGCGTTCCACCGTGAACGCCGCGTTGCGCACCGCGATGATCGACCGCGGCTTCGTGGAGATCGAGACTCCGATGCTGATCGCGTCGACGCCCGAGGGTGCACGCGACTTCGTGGTTCCGTCGCGGCTGAGCCCCGGAGAGTTCTATGCGCTCCCGCAGAGCCCGCAGCTCTTCAAGCAGCTCCTCATGGTCGGTGGGCTCGACCGCTATTTCCAGATCGCGCGGTGTCTGCGCGACGAGGACCTGCGCGGCAACCGTCAGTTCGAGTTCATGCAATACGACATGGAGATGAGCTTCGCGGGTCAGGCCGACGTGATGGAGGTGGTCGCGGCGGCCGTCAGCACGGCCGTGGAGACCGTCACCGGCGCGCCACTCGGCACGATCGCGGAGGTGACCTGGGCCGAGGCCATGGAGCGATACGGCTCGGACAAGCCCGACACCCGATTCGGGATGGAACTCACCGACCTCGCGGACGCGGTGGCGGGCACGGAGTTCAAGGCGTTCCACGCCGCCGCGGTCAAGGGTATTTGTGTCCCGGGCGCGGCCGATTCCAGCCGTTCCACGCTCGACGGTCTCGTGGATCGGGCCAAGGGATTGGGTGCCGCCGGCCTCGTGTGGATGCGTGTGAAGGCGGGCAACGAACTCGAGTCGCCGATCGCGAAGTTCCTCTCCGAGTCGGAACGGTCGGGCATCGTGACCGCGCTCGGCGCAGCCGCGGGAGACCTGGTGCTCATCGTGGCGGGGGAGCGGCGCCGCACGAACGCGGTCCTCGGTGCGTTGCGTCTCGATCTCGGCCGCCCGCCCGTGAGCGAAGGCGGACTCGTGCCGCTCTGGGTCGTCGACTTCCCGCTGTTCGAAGCGCTCACCGACGACGGCCGTCCGATTCCGGCGCACCATCCGTTCACGCAACCCCACGTCGACGATTTCGGGCTCCTCGGCGCGACCGGCGAGGCGTTGCTCGAGGTGCGCTCGCAGGCGTACGACCTCGTGATCAACGGGTGGGAGCTCGGCTCGGGCAGCGTGCGCATTCATCAGCCGGAACTCCAAGCGCAGATCTTTTCGATGCTTGGCATCGACGACGAGACTGCGCAGGCGCGGTTCGGGTTCTTGCTCGAAGCATTCCGCTACGGCGCGCCGCCTCACGCCGGGTTCGCGTTCGGGGTCGACCGCCTGGTCGCCTTGCTTGCCGGCGAAGAGAGCATCCGCGAGGTGATCGCGTTCCCGAAGACCCAATCCGGTGCCGACCCCCTCACCGGCGCCCCGAGTCCCATCGACGCCACGCAGCTCCGCGAGCTCGGCCTCACGGTCAAGCCTCGTCCCACTTGAGACGAGTGTGTACGAGCATCTCGATCTGACTGATCTCGACCTCTTCGCGGACGGGTTCCCGCACGCCGTATTCGCGGAACTCCGGCGCGGTGCGCCGGTGTGGTGGCAGGAGCCGACGGAGCACACGCCGGGTGGTGAAGGTTTCTGGGTGATCACGCGTCATGGCGACGTGGAGCGCGTCGCGAACGATCATGCAACGTTCTCGTCGCAGACGGGTGCGGGGCGCGCCGGTGCCGGCGGCACAATCCTCGAAGATCTGCCCGAAGGCGTGGGTCCCGGCGTGATGCTGAACATGTGCGATCCGCCCGCCCACACGCGTCTTCGGAGTCTGGTGAGTCGCGGCTTCACGCCGAAAGGGCTGGCGCCCATCCGGGACTCGCTGGCTGATCGGGCGAACAAGATCGTGACGACGGGACTTGAGCGCGGCGGGGAGTGCGACTTCCTCGTCGACGTCGCGGCGGAGCTACCGCTCCAGACGATCGCGCAGATCATGGGGGTGCCGCAGGCCGATCGGCATCAGCTGTTCGCGTGGACCTCCGCGATCCTCGACTTCCGCGGTCGCGATCTGGCCGAGACCACGCGCGAGGTGGCCGAGGCCGGGATCGGGATGCGGGTTTACGGCGAAGCGCTTGTGGCCGAACGGCGCGCGCAGCCGGGTGATGATCTGCTTTCCACCGTCGTGGCGGGTGGACTCTCCGACGCCGAGCTCGGTGCGTTCTTCGCTCTGCTATTCACGGCGGGGAGCGAGACCACTCGCAACTCGATCGCGGGCGGCGTGCTGGCCTTCATGGAATCACCGGGCGAGTGGGATCGACTGCGCGCCGATCGCGCGTTACTCGCGTCGGCGGTCGAAGAGATCCTGCGTTGGACCAGCGCGACTGCGTACAACCGCCGCACCGCCATCTGCGACGTCGAGCTGCAAGGCGTGACGATCGCTGCGGGTGAGAAGACGACGCATTGGTATCCCTCGGCCAATCGCGACGAGATCGTCTTCGCGGACCCCGATCGGTTCGACGTCAGGCGCGATCCCAACCCGCATCTGACGTTCGGTTACGGCAAAACCGCGCCGAAGCTCATCAGTTATCTGGAG
>JANYLF010000205.1 GCA_025357995.1 Acidimicrobiia bacterium
GCCCCAGCGCACCGCCGCGACCGGTGTGTCCGGATCCCGACCGTTCTCGACGAGCAGGTCGACGATCGCGTCGAGCCGTCCGGCGCCCATGAGGATCACGAGCGTGCCCCCGGCGCGCGCGAGCGAGGCCCAGTCGGTGTCCGTGGTGCCCTTCGCCGGGTCTTCGTGACCGGTGACGACGGTGAAGTGCGTGGAGAGGCCGCGGTGGGTGACCGGAATGCCGGCATAGGCGGGCGCCGCGATCGCGCTCGTGATGCCGGGCACGACCTCGAACGCGATCCCCGCCTCGATGAGTACCTCGGCTTCTTCACCGCCGCGGCCGAACACGAAGGGATCGCCTCCCTTGAGCCGTACGACGGTAGCGCCGGTCGCACCGTGGGCGACGAGCGTGGCGTGAATGCCATCCTGATCCATGGCGACGCGTCCCGGCGCCTTGCCCACGTCGATGCGAATGGCATCCGGCGGTGCGAGATCAAGGAGCGACGGATGCGCGAGCCGGTCGTACACCACGACGTCGGCCCGCCCCAACAACTCCGCGCCTCGCACCGTGATCAACCCCGGGTCGCCCGGCCCGGCACCGACCAAGTACACCGTCATCGCGCACCCTCGGTTTCGAGGAGGGTCGTGCCACCGAGGTCGTCGAGGATGCGTCGAGCCGCGGCGATTCCTACGGATTCGGCGTCGACGCCGTCGGCCTCGGTGCGCAGCATCGTGGTGCCGTCGAGCGACGCGAGCAGCGCGTCGAGGTGTACGCCGCCATCCGAACCCACCTGGGCGTAGGCACCGCAGGGCATGGTGCAACCGCCACCAAGCGTGCGCAGGTAGGCCCGCTCGGCGGTGAGCGCAACGTGCGCATCGGCCACATCGATCGCGGCCAGCGCCGCGACGACGCGCGTGTCGTCGGTCCGACATTCGACGGCGAGTGCACCCTGGCCCACCATCGGCAGCATGACGTCGATGTCAAATACCTCAGCGACGACGTCGACGAGCTCCAGGCGTTGGAGCGCCGCGAACGCGATCACCACCGCGTCGAAATCTGCCGCGCGCTCAACGCGCGTCGGGACATTGCCGCGCAGCTCGCCGAACGCGAGATCCGGACGCAGTGCCGCGATCTGGGCCCGACGACGCACCGCACCCGTGCCCACGACGCCGCCCGACGGAATGTCGTCGAGCGGCGCGCCCACGAGCGCGTCGCGCACGTCGGCGCGTTCGGGGACCGCCCCGATCGCCAGACCTTCGGCACTTTCCGCCGGGAGATCCTTCGCGGAGTGCACCGCAATGTCCGCGTCGCCGCGCCGGACGGCCTCTTGCACTTCCTTGACAAATACCCCGGTACCACCGATGGCGTGAATCGCGCTCGTGCGATCACGATCGCCTTGGGTGCTCACGATCACCAATTCTGCCGGCACCGCGAGCCGTTGCACGACGAGGTTCGCTTGCCATCGCGCCAACGCGCTCCCGCGAGTGGCGACTCGGATCGGCGCGGTCATTCCTCGGATTCGCTGAAGTTGAAGAGCGACGCGAGCGCGTCCGAGTACAACTCCCCGCGCGCGGTTCCCGCCGCGTCCTTGAGTTGCACCGTGGGCTCGTGCAGCAGCTTGTTGACGATGCCCTGGGTCAGCGCATCCACCGTCTTGCGGGCCTCGGGATCCAGCGCGTCGAGCTTGGACCGGAACCGGGCGAGCTCGGCCTGGCGGACCGATTCTGCGTGATCACGCAGGCTGGTGATGAGTGGCGCAACCGCGCGCGCTGCCCGATCGGTCTGGAACCGTTCGAGCTCTTCGCCGATGATCTCTCGCACCGTGGCCACCTCACGGCGCCGTTCGTCCAGCGCGGCCTCGGTGAGCTGGTGGAGATCGTCGACGTCGTGGAGTGTGACCCCCGGAACCGACGCCGCCCCCGGATCGACATCCCGAGGCACCGCAACATCGACGATGAGCAGCGGCACACCATTCCGTCGCTCCATGACGGCCTCGACATCCGCCCGCTCGACGTGCACCTCGGTGGAGTCGGGGGCGGTGAGCAATACATCGACCGTGGTGAGCACGTCCTGGAGATCTCCGAGCGGCACCGCACGCCCGCCCAATCGTTCGGCCAACGCGACTGCGCGCGCGTGCGTGCGGTTCGCGACGACCACCTCACCGACGCCGGCAGTCACCAGCGCGCGCCCCAAACCCTCCGCGACGTCGCCGGCACCGAGGATGAGCACCGACCGACCACGCAACGAAAACATCGTGCGTTCGGCCAAGGCCACGGCAGCCGAGGAGATCGACAACGCCCGACGACCGATCGCGGTTTCGGTACGCACACGCTTGCCCAACACGATCGCGTGGCGGAACACCCGCGCCATCGCTTGGCCCGACGCGCCCTCGGTCTCGGCCAGCTGCCATGCGTCACGGACCTGACCCAGGATCTCGCCCTCGCCGAGGATCATGGAATCGAGCCCGGCCGCCACACCGAAGAGGTGGCTGACCGCGCTGTCGTCGTAGTACGTATAGAGGTGTTCGGAGAAGTCCTCCGGCGGGGCACTGCCCTGCTCGGAGAGGAACTCCAGCACGTCCGAGACCGCGGAGTGGAACTTCGTCGACCGTGCGTAGATCTCGGTGCGGTTGCAGGTGGAGAGCAGCACCACCTCGGCGAGGTGCTCGCGGCCCGAGAGATCGTGGAGAGCCTTGACCATCCGCGACGAAGGCACCGCGACGCGCTCGCGTAGCTCGACCGGTGCAGTCCGGTGGTTCAGCCCGACGACGATCACAGACACGAGCGGAGCAACTCCCTTGCTTCGGCGACACGGCCGCCACGAACCAGGTCGAGAATGCCGGAATCGAAAGCCCGCCGCCAATCGGCGTCCTCACTGGAACGCCCGGACGCCCGAAACGCTTCCCGGGCCTCGGAAAACACCTCGAGCAGTGTCTCGTACTCGGGACCCATTTCGGTGCGCACGTGATCTCTGAGGAACGTCGCGAGGGCGGGACTACGCCCGTTTGTCCCAATCGTGACCACGAGATCCCCCTGGCGAACGACCGACATCAGTGTGAACGAGCAATTCGCCGGGTCGTCGGCCGAGTTCACCCAGACGCGGCGCGCCTCGCCGGCTTCGAAGACGGCTCGGTTCACCGCCGGGTCCGCGGTCGCAGTGATCGCCAGCCAGGCATCGTCGAGATCCACGGCATCGAAGGCGCGCGGAAACCAGACCAGCCGGCCCGCTTCGTGCGCGTCCCGGATCTCGTCGACCGCGTCGGGCGCGATCACGACGACGTCGGCATTCGCAGCAAGCAAGGAGCCGAGCTTGCGCGCCGCGATGCGACCTGCGCCGACCACGACACACCGTCGCCCCGCGACGACGAAGTTCGCCGGGAATCCGACGAGACTCGGACGCGCATCGACCGACGGGTCGCTCACGAGATTCGATCTTTCACGACGCGCGCTCTTTGATGCGGCGGTGAGATTGGTAGAAGGAGAGAATCTGCAACTCGGTCGCGAGGTCGACTTTGCGCACCGAGACTTCCTCGGGCACGGTGATCACCGCCGGCGCGAAGTTGAGAATCGACTGCACTCCGGCTGCGACCAGCTGATCGGCGACGGCCTGGGCTGCCATCGCGGGAGTGGCAATGATCCCGATCGTGATGCCACGGCCCCGGACGATCTCCACCAGATCGTCGAGCGCTTCGACTGCGAGATCGCCGACTCGCGAACCCACCTTTGCGGGATCGGCGTCGACCAGCGCGAGCACGCGAAATCCGCGCGCGGTCAGCCCGCCGTAATTCGCAAGCGCGTGACCCAGGTTGCCCACACCGACGATCGCGACCGGCCAGTCGTGGGTGAGCCCGAGCTCCCGAGAGATCCGATCGAGGAGGAACGGGACTTCGTAGCCGACTCCTCGAGTCCCGTAGGAGCCCAGGTACGAGAGGTCCTTGCGCACTTGTGCCGCATTGACGCCGGCCATCGTGGCGAGGCGATCCGACGACACGGTATCGACGTCTTCCTCTGTGACCTCGAGCAGCGCGCGGTAGTACAGCGGGAGCCGGGCAACCGCGGCGCCCGGGATCTTCCGAGCATTGCTGGGCGTTCCCGATCGCTGGGCCAACCGGCACCGACCTCGACAGGGCCCGCGCACTCCGCCCGGGCCAGGAACGCCCACGGTACACCCGGCTCGTGCAGTTCTTCACAAGCGGGGCCCGGGCGCGTACGCTCGACGCCCCATGGTCGTCGGGCTCGCCTTTCTCGCTACCGCCGTCGCGACGGTGTTCGCCCAGGCCACGCTCGTCCGCGCGACCAGAGATCATCGCCCCCAGGACCGGGTATGGACGATCGCGCTCGGGTTCGTCGCCCTTGCCTCGGCGGCGCTCGCGACCGGCGCGTCGACCGGCTGGGACAATGGCACGTTCCGCGTCTTCTACCTCCTCGGTGCCGTGCTCGCGGTTCCGTGGCTCGCGCTCGGGACGGTGTATCTCCTCGCCCGGCCGGTCGTCGCGCGTCGGGTCGAACGCGTCCTCGTCTTCGTATCCGGTCTCGCCACGGGCGTCCTGTTGGCCGCACCGATGCACACGGTGCAGGGCACGGCGATTCCCGTCGGCAAAGAAGTCTTCGACGTCTTGCCCCGCGTCCTGGCCGCAGTGAGCAACGGTGTGGGTGCCACGGTGATCATCGTGGGCGCACTGGTCTCGGCGTGGCGATACGGCCGCAATCGCACCGTCGCCGGGAACGGGCGCCGCGCCGGCGCCAACGTGCTCATCGCGGCGGGCACGCTCGTGCTCTCCAGTGGTGGGCTCATCCAGGGGATCGCCGGGAAGGACGAGGCCTTCGTCATTTCGCTCGCTGTCGGTATCAGCGTGATCTACGTGGGATTTCTCGTGGCTGCGTCTGCGACCAGACCCGCGACGGCCGACGACGCGCGTTCAGGCACAATCGGCGAGGTTGCGGCGTAACA
This sequence comes from Acidimicrobiia bacterium, assembly GCA_025357995.1. GTDB lineage: Bacteria > Actinomycetota > Acidimicrobiia > IMCC26256 > JAENVU01 > JAENVU01. The sequence goes on from JANYLF010000205.1 coordinate 4,931, forward strand.
CCTTGCCGGCCTGATTACGGGGAAGTTCGTCGATCACGTGCACGGTGGTCGGCACCTTGTACCGGGCGAGGCGATGAGCCACATGCTCACGCAACGCCGAGAGCGTGGGGGTTGCACCCGGCGCCGGCACCACGAAAGCCGTGACCGCCTCTCCCGTGCGCGGGTTCGGGACGCCGATGACGGCCGCATCCGCCACATCCGCCGACTCCATCAGCGCGTCTTCCACCTCGGCCGGGTACACGTTGAAGCCCGACACGATGATCAGGTCCTTCATCCGGTCCACGAGGCTGAGAAATCCTTGGTCGTCGGCCACCGCTACGTCGCCGGTGCGCAGCCAACCGTCGTGCAAGACGCGCGCGGTGGCCTCGGGATCGTTCCAGTACCCGCCGAACACGTTGGGGCCTCGCACCCAGATCTCACCCGGGTCGCCCACGGTCACATCAGTGCCGTCGGCATCCACCAACCGCACCTCGACGCCGGGCAGCGGCGGGCCTATCGACCCCCACCGAGGGCTGCGGTCTACCGCGGTGGTCGACACGATCGGGGCCGCCTCGGTGAGGCCGTAGCCCTCGTAGATCGTGACCCCGAACCGATCGTGGAACCGCTCGCCGATGGTCATGGGCAGCTCGGCCGCACCCGACACCGCAAGCCGCACGGTCGCGAACGCGCGCGGGTCCGCCTCCGATTCCGAGAGCTCCAGCAACGCGGTGAACATCGCCGGGACGCCGGCGAGAATCGTGACGCCTTCGCGACGGGCAAGGTCGACCACACGGGTCGCGTCGAACTGGGGAAGCAAGACCGAGCGCACCCCGCCCGCCAGCGCCACCCCGAGCGCGACGTTCAACCCGAACACGTGAAAGAAGGGGAGCGTGGCGAGGCCGACGTCTTCGGGCCCCAATTGCAGACCCGGGTGCGACTGCACCTGGCCGATATTCGCGGCGAGGTTCCCGTGCGTGAGCATCGCGGCGCGTGGCGCTCCCGCCGTGCCCGACGTGAAGAGGAGCACCGCGAGTTCGGCATCGTCGCGTTCGACTTCTGCCGGCATCGGGGGACCGGCGGGCAGCGCCCCGGCCGCGATCGCGCCCGGCAGCTCCAGCAGATGCTCCGCGCCCAACCCGCAAACGAGGACCCGGGCATCGATGCGTTCCAGCTCGCCACGATGCGCGGCGACGGGGGCCCCGGGGTTCAACGGGACGGCGACGGCACCACACCACAGTGCGCCCAAGTAGGCGCCCACGAAGCTGACGTCGTTCCACGCCGCGATCGCCACCCGATCACCGGGTCGAACCCCGAGTCGATCGAAACTTCCCGCCGTCGAGGCCGCCAGCCCAACGAGGTCGGAGAACGTCAACGTGGTCTCGCCTTCGACCACCGCGGGCGCGTCGGGACGCGGTTCGGCATGGCGCAAGAGAACGGACACCAGGTTCACGGCGGGTGATTGTTGCAGGCTCAGCCGAGAAGCGCGCCAGCGGAACGAAGAGTGGCCTGGAGTTCGGCGATGTCGACGGCGCCGGGGGCGATGCGGTCGCGGGCCGCGAGCGCGCCGGCAGTCCCCGCGGCCTCCCCGATCGCCATCGAGGGCGCCATCACGCGGGTCGATGCCAGCGCATCGTGGTCGGCCGAGATGCACCGACCCGCCACGAGGAGATTGGGTATTTCGTTCGTGCGTAACGCGCCAAAGGGGATGTCGTACGTGAGCCCGGGTGCGAGGAACTCGTACTGGGTCGACCGATCGTGCACGTGGAACTCCTTGGGCCAGGCACCACGCGCGATCGCGTCCGGCCGACGGGCACCCGCAGTCACCTCGGCGGCGGTGAGCGTGGACACGCCCCGAATATGTCGGGTCTCGCGCACACCGAGCGTCGTCGCGGTATCCGCGAGGAACGCGTCGGCAAACCCGTCGACGTGCGCGCGCACGAACTCCGCGGCCTCTTCCGCGAGCCTCCGACCTTCGAGTTCGCCCCGGGTGGCCTGACGCGGGTCGGTGACGTCGATCGGCGAGCCGTCCGGGTTGCGGACACGCGTCATCGCACCGATAAACTCTCCGGGTCGCAGAGTGGGGATGAGCGCGCCGCCATCGCGCGACAACGACGCTCCGTACGCGTCGATGGCGGGTCCGAGCGACGCGATGGCCGCCATGGCCCGTTCGGGATCCGCGTGCTGCAACACGAACTGCATCGATGCGTGCTGGCGGTGACCGGTGTCGCCCACGACGGTGGGGACGCCGGCAAACGTGGCGACGTCTGCATCACCAGTGCAGTCGATAAACACCGACCCGGCGATCGCTTGCAATCCGCGCTTGGTCGCGACCACCAGGGCGCGCATACCACCCTCATCCGCGAGCACGCCCGCCACCATCGTGTGCAGCAAGAGATCGATCGACGACGCGCCCTCGACCAGATGGTCCGCCACTCGCTTGGCCGCCCAGGGCACGTATACGAAGACGGCCGTCTCCTTGAACGGGATCGGGCCGATCCCCGCGTCGGCCGCACTGAGCGCGTCCGCGAACTCGCGCGCGAGTCCGCCCACCACGCACTCGAATCCCGAACCGGTGTCGAAATAGAGGCCGCAGATCGTGCCGACCGACGCCGCCGTGAAGTTCCCGCCGAGGAACCCGTAACGCTCGACCAGGACGACCCGCGCCCCTTGGCGGGCCGCGGCCAGCGCGGCCCCGAGACCGGCGGGACCACCTCCGGCCACCACGACGTCGGCATCGGCCAACACAGGAAGGTCGCGGGCGGGGAGTCGCACACGGTGGAGCGTACGGCGAATTGTGCGAAATCCGCGCCCCGCGCTCAAGCCCTGACGGCCGGAGGCCGATGACTGGAATCGAACACACACCAGGGAACAAACCGGGGCGAAATGGGAGGCACCGATGCGATTCCGAAAGGCGGTATGCGGGCTGGCGGTCGTCATCGCGACGGCCGGATCACTGATGGCCACGTCGACAACGGCGGGCGCCACCACGGACCCGGGCGCAGCTGCCGACTTCATCAGCCGAACGAACGGACTCCGGGGTTCACTCGGACTTCCGGGGCTCAGCGTCAACGGCGCCCTCACCGCGAAGGCCCAACAATGGGCCGAGCACATGGCGGCAGTCGGCGCGATCAGCCACTCAAATCTTGCCGATGGTGCGCCCTCCAACTGGACGCGACTCGGTGAAAACGTCGGGCGCGGACCCAGCGTGGATGCCATCCACAACGCGCTCGTTGCATCACCCGAGCACTACAAGAATCTCACCGATCCGGGGTTCCGGTACGTGGGCGTGGGCGTAGTGAATGCCAACGGGACGTTCTTCGTCTCCGAGGTGTTCATGGAATCAGCCTCCCAGCCCGCCCCAAGCACGTCCGCACCTGCGGCCGCAACCTCGTCGCCGGGGGAGCCGCGGTCGGCGCATTACGCGCCGGCCGCGGTCCCGGTACCTCCGCCGAATCCGCTGGCTGGTCTGCCGTCCGGACTCCAACTCTCGGGCTGGCTCGATCCCGCGTTGCGTCAAGCGATGTTCCACCTGCGGTGGGGCAACAACTCGGTGTACCTGCAAGGAGTCTTCCGAGTCTGCTGAGCACCGGTTTTCGGCTCGGTCTCATCCGCGCGACCGTGCGGTGACGAATACTCCCTGTGATGTTTGGACTCCACCGGTCAGCGCGCGGCCATGGCACCTGAAGTTGTCGGTGGTCGCCGCCTCGACGAACTCGACGACGCGGCACTCGTCGTGGAAGTCCAACGACGACGCCCCGAAGCGATCGAAATCCTCTGGCAGCGTCACTCCAGCGCAGTACTCGGGGTGGCGCGGCGCGTCACGAACGCCGGACCGACATCGGAGGAAGTACTCCAGGAGGTCTTTTTGCGCCTCTGGCACGCGCCCGAGCGATTCAACCCCGAGCGCGGCGCGCTGCGATCGTTCCTCCTGATGGAAGCGAACGGTCGGGCGATCGACGCAATCCGTCGAGACACATCGCGGCGAGGCGTCGAGACGCGCACGGCCGCACCCGACCGCACCGACGATGATCCCGTCGCGGCCGAGGTCTGGGACATCGCGATGGCCGATCACCTTCGAGACGCGTTGGATGGGCTTCCCGACGGTGAGCGCGAGGCCATCGAACTCGCGTACTACGGCCACCACCCCTACAAGGTGGTGGCAACGATCCTCGGTGTCCCTGAGGGCACCGTGAAGAGCCGGATCCGCGCCGGACTGGCACGATTGCGCGACCGTTTGGTCGCCGTTGATCTCGGAGAGCAGCAGTGGACGAACGATTGACGCCGGATGAGCTTCGGAACCTGCTCGGCGCCTTCGCTCTCGGCGCCGTCAACGACGCGGAGCGCGTGCAGGTCGAGCAGTTCGTGCTCGACGATCGCGACGCGCGCGCGGAACTCCACCAGCTCGAGCATGCGGTCGCCTGGATCGGTCACGCATCGCCGCGGCCGCTGTCCGAGTCGTGGGATGCCGTGCGCGCCGAGATCGATGCCGATCTCCTCACTGACCAGGACTCCAGTCCGGGCGTGGTCGTTCCGCTCGCGTCGTTCGAATCCCGGCGCACCACGCACGGTTGGCGCCGCTTGACCGCCGTCGCGGCCGCCGCCGTGATCTTCGTCGGCACTGCGGTCGCAGTTGCTCGCATCATCGACCATGACTCGTCGGTGACCACGAGTCGCACCGTGGCACTCCGCGCTCCCGGCGGCCCGACCGCGGTCGTCGCCAAGATCGGAGCGAACGGTGACGGTGCGATTGACACATCGGATCTCCCGGTACCCCCGGCGGGCCACGTCTACCAACTCTGGGCCCAAACTACGGCGACGACACCAATGCATTCGGCCGGCGTCCTCGGCCGGTCGCCGGGCGGTCGCCACATTCGGGTCCCTACCAACAGCGTGCGGATCGCGATCAGTGTGGAGCCCGACGGCGGCAGTCGCGCGCCCACGACCAAGCCCGTGGCGATCTCGGACCTCGGCGCGCTCTGAACCCGTCCCGGATCTACGGGTTGAGGTGAACGACGAATTGGAGCAGACCCGCGGTGAGGATCAACACGAGCAGCGCGACGATCGCAATGGTCGTTCCCGGTCTCATACGCCCCCTCCTGGTGGAACGATCGTGACGCCGGAGCCGGCGTGGAGTCCACACTCGATCGCGGCCGACTTCCGGTCGAGCGCGAGCGACATCAATCCGTAAGAGTCGACGACCACCACGAGCTCAGACGGTTTCGCGTCGGCGTAGGTCCGTACCCACCGCGCCTGACGGTCACCGGTCGCGAGACGCACCTCAACCGGCTCACCGAGGCGCGCACCGAGCGCGCCGAGCTCATCCGGATCGATGTTGAGCTGGCAGTTGCCGTACCGATCGATCCACCACACCTCGCCGACGACCGCGCCGGCCTCGACCGTCGGGAGTGGAATGAGCCCCGGCGTCAGGGACGCGGCGTCCACCGCCTCGCCCAGCTCTTCCATGAGCACACCTTGGGCGAGGAAGCCCGCCGCGGGCGCCAGCACGTCTCGACCCGCGAACGTGGGCCCGGGTGCCGCGAGCTGATACTCGTCGTTCGTGAGCGACACCACCCGCCGGGCCCCACCGATCATCGCCACTGCGGGGGCCAACAAGCCGTTGTCGGGCCCGAGCAGAATGCCCGACTCGGTCTCGACCGCCACGCAGCGCCGGTCGGTGCCCACTCCCGGGTCGACGACCGCGAGCACGATGCCATCGGGGAGGTACTGCACGGCCCGCACCAACGTGAGCGCGCCCGCCCGCACGTCGTGGGCGGGAATGTCGTGGCTGATGTCGACGATGGTCAACTCGGGGGCCAGGCCGAGCATGACGGCCTTGCAGACCCCCACGAACTCGTCGGCGTGCCCGTAGTCCGACAGGAACGACACGCACGCGGGAACCGACACGTCCGCGACCGTACTGGGTGGCTTTCGCAACCGACCGCTCGGGGATCCCCGGAGCCGTTGGCGCGCGTTCTACGGCTGCTTCGGTCGGCCCAGCTCGCGCGATCGCTCCGTGGCCGCGCTGACCGCGTCCAAGATCGCGGCGCGCACCGATCGTGACTCCAACGCGCGGAGACCGGCGGCCGTCGTACCACCGGGTGAGGTCACGGCCATCCGAAGCTCCTCCGCGGTTTCTCCGCTCTCGGTCAACATCACACCCGCGCCTCGGATGGTGCCGTGCACCAGCGTGGTCGCAACATCGCGCGGGAGCCCATTGAGCACGCCAGCTTCGATCATCGCTTCCGCCACCAAGAACACGTACGCCGGACCTGAGCCCGAGAGCCCAGTGACAGCATCGAGCAGCGACTCGGGGACGACCACGACGGTCCCGACCGCGGCCAGGAGACGACGCGCCGTCTCCAAATGGACGTCCGTGGTGAGCGCGCCCCCGGCAATCGCCGCCACGCCTTCGCGCACCAGTGCCGGGGTATTGGGCATGGCTCGCACCACCGGCCGGCCGGGCACAGCCGCTTCGAGCGCGGCGAGACCGACACCGGCCGCGATCGATAGGACGAGGGTGTGTTCGCCAAGCGCGGGCAGCGCGCCTTCGAGCACGTCGCCGACATCACCCGGCTTGACCGCGACCACGACGACGTCGGCGTCGCCGACGACCCACGACGCGCTCGGGCCGACGCGAACCCCTACCAATTCGTCTTCCAGCACCCGACGCCGCGCCGGGTCCATCTCCGCGATCGCGAGCTGGTCCGGATCGACGCCCGCGTCGAGGAGTCCGGCCACCAAGGCCGTCCCCATCCGACCGCCGCCGAGCACCGCAATCCGTTCCACGCGTTGCAGGCTATTGGGGTCATCCGTTCTGCACGGGCCATCGCGGCCATGCCCCGGCCCGGGCGCGAGAAAGCCCGAAGCGCTCCCGGTCCACTTCGCACTTCCCCGAGCGAAGCGGGCCGTCGGTACCTCGGGCCCTCTCTCGATCTCGGCGCCCGTCGGCCCCGAGGAGGCAAATCTATAACTAACCCCAAACGAATGCAACTCAACGCAACCCAAGGCAAGAGAAGGATCCGGACGACCTATCTCTCAGCTCCCCTCTTATAGGCGATGGTCACCGCTCCCTGGAACCAGCGTTCAGTCAGCTCGAACAGGACTCCGACGATGCGGTCCAGCTCCTCCACCGTGAGGTGCTCGATCGCAACACGCCCGGTGAGGTACACGTCGCCGTCGGGTCCGAGCGAGAACCGTGCGCCGTAGAGATCGTGGTTGCGGCGGAGCAGCCACGCGTGGAGCGCAGGGAGCCGCGTCTCGTCCTCTGGCGCGGGCAGGAAGTAGAGCTCGTAACGCAACGTTCGCTGGTGGAGATCGAAGTAGATGGTGGCGGCATCCCGACCGTCGCAGCCGAAACGTACGTACCAGCGGGTGAGTTCGGGGTCGTACTCGACGTGCTGGACCGCGGCTTCGGCGGCGATCGGTCCGAACAGATGCGCGTCGACCAGGGCGTGGACTGCGGCGAGCGCGGTGGCGTCGGGCGTCAGCGACACGACACGGGCTCGCGGGCGAGCAGGTCCGTGTAGAGGCGACGAAGTCGGGCGGCCGTCATGCTCCAGCCGTACCGACGCGATCGGGCTTCGGCGGCGACGCCCATGGCTCGGGCGCGCTCGGGGTCGGCGAGGAGTCGGGCAATGGGTTGGGCGTAGTCGGTGGGATCGCGGCTGTCCACCAAGGACCCGGTCACACCGTCGTCGACGAGCGAGCAGAGACCCCCGACCGCCGCGGCCACCACCGGGGTGCCGCAGGCCGCGGCCTCGAGTGCGACCAGTCCGAAAGACTCACTGTGGCTCGGCACCAGACACACGTCGACGGCTCGGTAATACCGGGCCAGCTCGGCGTGGCTCTGAGGCGGTACGAACCGCACGCGGTCGGTGAGCTCCAGCTTTGCGGCCAACTCGTGGAGCCGAGCCAGTTCGACACCACCATCGGGCCCGCTGGGACCGCCAACGATCAAAAGCACCGCATCCGGATCCGGGACCTCGGCGAGGGTTTGCACCGCGAGATCCGCGCCTTTGAGCGGCTGGATCCGACCCGCGAAGAGCAGCGCCGGCGCGTCGCCGATACCCAGCACGTGCCGTTCGTCGGCCCGATGACGAGCGTCGACGGGATGGAAGATCTCGTGGTCCACACCTGGAGGCACGATCTCGATCCGATCGGCGGGGGCGCTGTAGAGCATCTCCAGCTGGTCCCGCTCCGCCCCGGTCGATGCCAGCATGAGATCCGCGCAGGCGACGATCTCGTGTTCGATCCGCGCCCGGAGCGCCGGATCGTCGTCGATCCCGGCATCCGCCTTGACGCGCGCCAGCGTGTGGAAGGTGGCAACGAGTGGAAGATCCAGCTCGTGCTTGAGGCGGTGCCCGACCGCGCCCGACAGCCAGTAGTTCGCATGGAGCGCGTCGTAACGCACGCCTGAATTCACGAGGTCGAGCGTGGCGTCCACCATGGGATCGACGAGTTCGATGAGGTCGTGCTTGGAGACAGGTGCCGCCGGGCCGGCGTCGAGATGAACGACGCGAAAGCCTGGTTCCACCTCGACCGCGTCCGGCTGATCCGCATGCTCGCGCCGCACGAGGACATCGCACTCGACGCCGGCCCGCGCCAGCGCCGATGCCAGTGCCCGGACGTAGACGCTCATGCCCCCACCATCGCCCGCGCCAGGTTGGGCGAGCGGGGAGCTGTGAACGGACAGGACGGCAAGACGGCGCAAGGACATGGGGTCTGGCGATCCTAACCCTGGCCCCCTTGAAAGCATTCCCCGACAGCACCGGGCCCGAGGAGGCGCAGCTCAAAAATCACCGAGGCGGAGCCTGCGGAGCCGAGCAGCCCGGGAGGCGTCCCGGACCGCTCCGGACAGAGTCCGTCCTCAAACGTGGTGCGAAGCCGGACGGGCCGAAATTAAGCCGGACGGGCCGAAGTAAAGCTGCGGTAGACGTCGACGAGGGTTTGCTTCTGGCGCTCGGTGATGGTCGAGTCGGACATGATCGCGGCGACGAGATCGGAGTCGGGCTTCTCGTCGAGAATGCCGGCCCGCACGTACAGAGTCTCGGCCGAGATCCGCAGGCCCTTGGCAATCCCCTGGAGGATCTCGGCGGACGGCTTGCGCAGTCCCCGCTCGATCTGGCTCAGATACGGATTCGAGATTCCGGCCAGCTCGCTCAGCTTGCGCAAGGACAGGCGATCATTCCGGCGTTGATCACGAATGAACTCGCCGAGATCTCGAAGCCGAGCCTCCACCGCGTCGGTCGGCGCGCTCATACCGATCTGCTCATGCCGATGTGCTCATACCGGTGCGCTCATCCCGCGGTGTTCGACGCCAGTCGTTCGGCAATCGCATGGGTGAGACCGTCGATAACCGCGTGCAGCGATCGGCGTCGCGCCGACATGTCGTGTTCCAACTCGCGCAGCTGGCCCAACGTCGCTTGAAGCTCGGCTTCGGAAAGTGTCGGGAGGTTGACGAGTGTGGCGTCGGAGACCAGGCGTTCGATGCCGCGGTTCCACTCGATGCCGTCGGCCGGTGCCAGCACCGATTGCGCCCGGGTATCGGCCGGAGCGGTGCGGGGGCCGTCGTCCGCCAAGATCTGTGGGAGCGCCGCGATCAGGTCGCCCAAGGTTCCACCTGCGGCGCGCCGATCACGCTCGGCCTCGAGAATGTCGATCCGGCCCTGGGCCAATCGGCGGACGTACGAGATCTCGGTCTCGACCTCGAGGCACTCCCGCTCCATGGTGTGGAGATCGTCGACGGAACACGCGTCGAGAGCGTCGGAGTACTCCGGCGCGAGGATGCGATCAATACGACGAACGTGCTCGGTCATCGGTGGCAGGCTACCCCGCCGGTCGGAATGGGCCGACCCACGCCTGCGTTGGCACCGACACCCCGATGAGGAGCCCACCATGTCTGCGTACACCTTGCCCGAGCTGGCCTACGACCTCGCGGCACTCGAACCCCACTACTCCGCCGAGGTGCTGGAGCTGCACCATGACAAGCACCACGCGGCGTACGTTGCCGGCGCGAACGCCGCGCTCGAAAAGCTCGACCAAGCTCGCACGTCGGACGACTACGGCTCGATCAACCAGCTGCAGAAGAACCTCGCGTTCCACCTCTCGGGTCACGTGCTGCACTCCATGTTCTGGGAGAACCTCTCGCCCGACGGTGGTGGCGTACCCGAAGGCGAACTCGCAGCGGCGGTCGACGACGGCTTCGGCAGTCTCGACCACTTCCGCAACCAACTCACCCAAGCCGCCCTCAACGTGCAGGGCTCGGGCTGGGGCGCGCTCACCTGGGAACCGCTCGGCCAGCGACTGATCATCGAACAGATCTACGACCATCAGAGCAATGTGGGCCAAGGCGCGCCACCGTTGCTCGTGCTCGACATGTGGGAGCACGCGTACTACCTCCAGTACCGCAACGTGAAGGCCGATTGGGTCGACGCATTCTGGAAGATCGTGAACTGGCCCGACGTCGCGGCGCGGTTCTCCCGCGCCCGCACCCTCGAACTGCTCTGACCGCCCGAGATCGAGGAGGGGCATGACCGGCGAAGTGGTGCTCGGAGCCGCGGTCGCGATCGTGGCGCTCATGCTCGTCACGTGGTTGGTCTCGCTCGCGTGGCACGACGCGTCGATCGTCGACCCGGTCTGGCCGCTCGGCTTCGTGGTGGTCGTGTGGGTCACGCGCGCCATTGCCGACGGCAACGACGCGCGGCAGTGGGTCCTGGTCACGCTGGTCACGGTGTGGGGTCTTCGACTCTCGGGATACCTCGCGTGGCGTCAGCGCGGCGCGCCCGAGGATTTCCGCTACCAGGCGATGCGGCGCCATCACGGCCCACGGTTCCCGATCGTGAGTCTCGTCACGGTGTTCACGCTCCAGGGGGTGTTGATGTGGGTGGTGTCGCTGCCGGCGCAGCTCGGTCAGGTCCGCTCGTCACCCGACCTCGGCGTGCTCGCGTTCGTGGGCATCGCTCTGTGGGTCGTGGGGTTCGGGTTCGAGACGGTCGGCGACGCGCAGCTCGCCCGATTCAAGGCCGACCCGGCGAGCGTCGGCCAGGTCATGGACCGCGGCCTGTGGCGTTACACCCGCCACCCCAACTACTTCGGCGACGCGTGCGTGTGGTGGGGCATCGCACTCGTCGCGGCAGAGACGGGCATCGGCGCGCTGGGAATCGTGGGGGCCGTCGTCATGAGCGTGCTACTCGTGCGCGTGTCCGGGGTACCGATGCTGGAGCGGACCATGGCGAAACGGCGGCCCGGCTACGCCGACTACGTGGCGCGCACCAGCGCGTTCATCCCGCGCGCCCCGCGCTCGACCCCGCGCTCGACATCGAGCTGACCGGGTGTCGGTCCTCGTCCTCGCGTTGTTCACCTTCGGGTACCCCGTCTCGATCGTCGTGATCGCACGGTTCGTCCCGGTGGTGCGCGAACGACGCGTCCGATGGTTCGCCTGGCACCAAGCCGCCGTCGCGGCCATCGTGGTCGGCTTCGCCATTCGCTCGCGCGGGTCGGCCGTCGCGATCAATGCCTCGTGGTTCGTCATCGCCGCAATCTGGTACGGCCTCGGCGGTCGGGGCCGCGCGCTTCCCGACGCGACGGAGCTCGTCGATCCGGGCCCTGGTTAGCCGCCGCTGACCGGCGGGAGCACCGCGACCTCGGAGCCCTCCGACACCGGGGTGGCGTCACCCGCGGCGGGCTCGTCGCCGTCGAGCCACACTCGGGAACCGGCCAACACGGCACTGAACTCGGGACCAAAGCGCGACCGCGCGTCGTCGAGCACTTCGCCGACGGTCTCGTGATCGAGCGTGATCGAACTGGTACCCGCAGCCTCACGCGCCGCGGCAAACAGCCGGAGCGAGACCCGGGCCACGCGCGATTCCGGCTAGCCCGCGACCTCGACGAGACCGTCCTTGATCACGACCTCGCCGTCGCCGTTGCGGGTCTGGAATCCGAACACTGGGTTCCCGCCGTTGTCACCCGCGGCCCAGAACGTGGTGGTGATCTCCTGGCCGGGGAGCACGGGACGCGAGAACCGAACGGCCAGACGTCGGAGCTTGCGAGAGTCGTCGTCGCACAGCTGGCGGACCGCGGCCACCGAGGTGAAGGCCATCGTGCAGAGACCGTGAATGATGATCCCCGGCAGCCCGACCGACTTCGCGATCTCGGCGTCGAGGTGGATCGGCATCTGATCGCCCGACGCTTCGGCGTACCGGTAGGTCTGGTCGGCATCGAGGGTCTGGGTGACGCTCGCGACGGGATCGTGCTCCTTCACCCGACCGTCGAGCTTGTGGGCGGGGGCTTCCTCGCCCGCACCCTCACCGTCGCTCACACCACGGAAGAACGACGTCATGTACTGCTCCACCACCAACGCGCCGGACTCGTCGTAGGTCTCGACCTTGACCACGACCGACGTACCGTTGGGCTTCACGTGTACCCCGATGGGCGCGGCCTTGGAGCGCAGTACCGATCCCGGAACGATCGGCTGGTGGAAGAGCATGTCCTGCTCGCCGTGCACCACGAGCATGAGTACCTCGGGCGGAACGATGCCGGCCATCGCGCCGGCCATCGTGTCCCAGATCGGTACGACCGCGAAGACCGGCGGCGCGATCTCCCCCGAGATGTGCGCGGCGATCGGGTCGTTCGTCGCCGCGGCGTAGGCCTTGGTGCGGTCGGCCTCGACCTTGAACTCGGGTCCCTCCGTCCACAGACCCAGCTTGTCGATGCCAAAGCCCATCGCAGGCTCCTCTCGTCGCGGCGGGCCGGACTGTAGCGGCAGTTCGCCTTCTTCGATCCGCTCGACCGCCTGCTCGATGTCGGCGAGTTCGGACTCGAGGGTTTCCAACACAGAGAGGTCGGGTACCACGGCGGCACCGTCTGCGTCCGGCACAGTCGATGGCGAGGCTTCAGGCTCCATGGCGTCGACGATAGCGGCGCCTGATGCGCGTCACCGGTGCCGAAGCTCGAGGAGCTCGGCGGCGTCGGCGAGCGCGGCCACCACTTGGTCGAGCCGCGCGACGGGATCGTCCTCCCGCAAGATCGCGAGCACGTCGAGCGGCCCGATCGGTGCGAGCGCGACCGCGTCCCAGCCCGCCTGGATCGGATCGTCCGCCAACGCCCGGTCGGCCGAGACGAGGTCGGCGGAAATCTCCGCGCCCACCGAGCGCGCCGCATCGAGCACCCGCTGGAAAGCTTCGACGACCGCGGCGCGCCGGGTGAGGGTGTCGGCATCCGAATCGCGTTCGGCGAGCACCTCGATCTCGGCCCGCGGGAAGGGGTCGTCGTCGAGCCATTGCACCACCCGGAACCGATCGGTCCCTGCCGCGGCCACCGCGTACCGGCCGTCCGGAGCCTGCGCGACTTCGCCAATCCGAGCCACGGTTCCAATGTCGAAACGCACGTCACCTCCGCCCACCTCCGACCCGCGCTCGATGAGCACCACGCCGAAACATCCGTCGCCGGCGACGCAGGTTTCGACGAGGGCGCGGTAGCGCGGTTCGAACACGTGGAGCGCCAGTCCCTGGCCCGGGACCAACACCGTGCCGAGCGGGAACATCGGGAGCTCCATCAGTTGGACCGCGATCGGTGCGCCACCGCTTGACGAGCCAAGCGGTCGCGTTGCGCGTCGGGCGCGAGGGCCACGAGACCCTCGAGCACGTCAGCCGCGTCGGTGAAGGCGCCCACCGCCGCGAGGACCTCGGCTGTGCGCTCGCGGTCGGCGGGCGGGAGTTCGGGGAACGCGAGGCGGAGTTGTGCCACCCACCGAGTTTCGGCCGAACGACTCCGCGCGTACGTGGCCTCGAGGTTCGTCAGCATGCGCAGCAGAATCGTTCTCGAGGTCGTGGGCTCGAGGAAGTGATCCTCGAACTGCATCTGCGTTCCGTACATCGCGGCGAAACGCTCCCTGCATCCGACGCGGTCCAGGACGGCTCCGGCATGGAACGGATCGACGAACGCGCCCGGATCGCCGTCGACCCCCACGAGAAAATGTCCGGGCATCCCCACACCATGCACCGGCACGCCGATTCGTCTCCCGACCTCGATCATCAAGACGCTCAACGTGATGGGCAGACCCAAGCGGCGGTCGATCACGTCCGGCAGGAACGAATTTCGCGGGTCGTCGTAGTGCTCGGTGTTCCCTGCGAACGCCCAATCGACGAAGAGCACCCGCGCCAATCCCGGCGGCGTGCGCGCGTCCGGGAATGCGAGGGCCGCACCGGCACAGTCGTCGAGACGCGCGAGCCAAGCGTCGACGTCCAGCTCGTGTGCGGTTGCCGCGATCAGTAACGCACCCTCGTCGAGTGGAGGTTCGGCGTCGGCCGCGGCGATCAGCGCACGGAACCGCTCGGCCGCTCCGGGATCCATACGGCGACGGTAGTGTCAAACCATGGCTCGTCCGCCCGCGCGCACCGAGCTGCACGCCACGGTGGCCGCCCGGCTTCGCACCGACGGCCAACGCGTGACCGCGAGCCGAACCACCTTGGTCGATGTGTTGGCCCGAGCGCGGCGGCCGCTGACGATCCCCGAGATCCAGGCCCGTGCATCCGGTCTCGCCACGAGCTCGGCGTATCGAAATCTCCTCGTCCTCGAATCCGTCGGTGTGGTCCACCGGATCGTGACCAACGGTGACCACGCCCGGTATGAACTCGCCGAGGATCTCACCGAACACCACCACCACCTGATCTGCTCGCAGTGCGGCGCGGTAGAGGATGTTCCGGCGTCGGCTCGACTTGAACAATCCGTGCACAAAGCCGCCGACGAGATCGAGCGGCACACCGGGTTTCGGACCCAGCACCACCGCGTCGATCTCGTCGGCCTGTGCAAACGCTGCGCGTAGTTACTTCTTCTTGCTCCGAGCGACGAGCGCCGCGCCGCCACCCAGAACCACGACCGCCGCAATCACGATGCCCACAATGACACCGGTGTTGCTGTCGGAGCTCTTCTTCGTCGTGGTGACGGCGACCTTCGTGGTCGTTGTGTCCGGCGCGGCGGGCTTGCCACTCAGGTCGAGCACCGGCGTGGGGTGCTCCGGCTCGGCGCCGCCCGGCGGGGTCTTCTCGACCCAGCGGATGACATCGCCGTTCGTGCAGTTCTGCAACGCCGTGAAGGTCACGGAGTCGGTGCCTGCTGGGATCGTGCCAACGGTCATCGGGAAGTCGACCGACTTGTCTCCGGTCAGCGTCCCCGTAAATGTCACCTTGGTCACGGCGCCGGTCGCGGTGTCCTTGTCGGCTTG
>JANYLF010000324.1 GCA_025357995.1 Acidimicrobiia bacterium
ACTGATGTCTATTCTATGATTATCAATGAATCACGACGATTCTGAAGCAATCATTCTCCCCGGGAAGGCCACGGATGGTTCGGGACGAACTCACACTGCGACACGTCACAAACGTGGTGGCAATCGCGCTGGCAGCCGGAGGGATCGGCCTCTTGGGGATGGCCCTCATCGCCGAGATCGCCCGGCGGTGCAACTCCGGATCCCGCATCGTGGTCGTCGCCGATCGAATCCTGCCCGCGCCCGCGCGCCGCTGGGCCGTGGCGCTGCTCGCCATGCTCTCGACGGTGGGTATTTTCATCGGACCGCAGGTCGCGTCGGCAGACACGTCGGTCCGTCAGTGGCTGAATGACCCGGCGCCGACTACGGATGTCCCCGTGCCCCATGTGTCGACGGATGAGTCCGCACCGCACCACAACGAGGACCCGGGCGCCGTCCATCCGACCGTGGCGTCCGCGAGCGATTCGACGGCACGCTCTCCGGTCACCACTCCTTCGCCCACCGTCGGGCCACCAACCGAGGCTTCGCCATCCGACCCTCACCCTGCCCGCGTCGTGCATGCGGCTCCGAGCGCGGCGTCCCCGTCCCTGGCTTCGTCGATCCCTGCACGTCCCGGCGGCGCTTCGGCTCGGACACCTTCGGGGAGGTCCGCGAAGCCTGGCGCGGCGCCAAGTGTCGCCGCGCCACTCACACGCGCGCCCAACCCCGATCCCCGCTACGTCGTTGCCGCGGGAGACTGTTTGTGGTCCATCGCCGCTCGTCTCCTCGGCCCCGGCGCGACGAGCCGCGCGATCGACCGCGGCTGGCGCCAGATCTACGACGCGAACCGCGCGTCCATCGGAGAGAACCCGAGCCTGATCCATCCGGGACTCGCGTTGACAATTCCGCGCTTCGACAACACCCCGTAACCATCCGCGACCGCAAAGGACTGCGCCGTGATTTCGCTTGCCATTACCCCCTGGACCGATCCCATCATCGACACTCTCGGACACGACCCGCGTTCGGAGTATGTGGAGCGGTTCTGGCTACCGACGCTTGGACCGACGTCGCTGTTGCTGATCCGTCGCTTGGCGTCGGTCTTCGACCGCACGCCCGAAGGAATGACGATGGACGTCGTCGAGTTCTCGCAATCATTGGGACTCGGCACGCGTGATGGAGCGTCGTCACCACTCGTACGCAGCATGGACCGACTGACACAGTTCGATCTCGCGTGCGCGTTGAAACCCGGCGCCTTTGCAGTGCGACGCAATGTGCCACCCGTCAATCGGCGTCACATCCACCGACTACCGGACACGCTCCAACGGGAACATGCGAACTGGGTCGACGCGCAGCTCACCGAGACACCCATCGAGCACGCACGGCGGCGCGCTCGCCGCATGGCATTCACGTTGTTCGAACAGGGCGAGGATCTCGATCGTGTCGAGCGGACGCTGCTCGGGATCGGGTTTCATCCGAGCTTGTGCCGCGAGAGCGCCGAATGGGCCCACGAGCGGCACCGTATGGCGTTCGCCGCGCTCGACTTCGAGGCGTCCGCCGATCACGACACGGCTGCCTAGATCGCGGGTGGTGCGGCGCGTCGGATCCCCCTCCCCCTCCGCCCGACGCGTCACGCCACCCGTGCCCTCCGCGTCCCGCCCATCTGCCGCTACCGTCCGGCAGGTGAGCGGGACGCCCTCTTCGCGCGACAACGGCCTCGACCTGATCGCGGGATGGTTGCGCGACGCGCGCGCCATCGTGATCCTCACCGGCGCGGGTCTCTCCACCGAATCCGGCATCCCCGATTTCCGCGGCCCCAACGGCGTGTGGACCAAGAACCCCGGGGCGGAGAAGACCGCGAACCTCGAGTACTACATCGCCGACCCGGAGATCCGGAAGCGCGCGTGGCAAACCCGCTTGCAGTCCGAGATGTGGACCGCGCAACCGAACGACGGTCACCGCGCCGTCGCGGAGCTGGCGCGCGTCGCGCACGTGTACACCCTTGTCACCCAGAACATCGACGGCCTCCACCAGGCGGCCGGGAGCGACCCCGATTCGATCGTCGAGATCCACGGCACCGTGCACTTCGCGAAGTGCCTCACGTGCGGTTGGCGCGGACCGATGCCCGAGACCCTCGACCGCGTGCGCACGGGCGAGGAAGATCCGGAGTGTCTCGAGTGCGGCGGGATCTTGAAGTCGGCCACGATCAGCTTCGGCGAGAACCTCGTGCCGGAGGATCTCGCACGCGCCCAACGCGCCGCGGAACAGGCCGACGTGTTCCTTGCGCTCGGCACGTCGCTCGGCGTGTACCCGGCCGCCGCGTTGCCGGAAATCGCGGTCCGTCGCGGGGCGCGGCTGGCGATCTGCAACGGCCAGGAGACACCGTTCGACGACTCCGCCGACGCCGTGAGCCACGAGCCCCTGGGCGAGATTCTCCCGGCACTGGTCGCCCGAGTCCGCGGTTGACGTTCCGGGTTGGGAATATCCGACCGGGCCGGTAGGCTTTCAACCCCCGAATCGATACGTCCCTCACGCCTCCGGAGCCCTTCGATGCCCTCGTTCCGCGAGCTCCTCGCCGACACCAAGAAGAAGATCACCGAGATCACCGCGGCGGACGCCGAACCCAAGCTCGGCGCGGTGACCTTCCTCGACGTGCGCGAGCAGGACGAGTACGACGCCGGCACCATCCCGGGGTCGATCTTCATTCCCCGCGGCCACCTCGAGAGCCAGGTCGAGAACAAGATCCCAGCGCGTGACGCCGAACTCGTCGTCTACTGCGCGGGTGGCGTGCGCTCCGCGTTCGCGGCCGAGTCGCTGCAAGGCCTTGGGTACACGAACGTCGCGTCGATGTCCGGCGGGTTCGGCCAGTGGAAGAACGAAGGCCGGCCGTGGCTCACGCCCGCGGTGCTCAACACCGAGCAGCAAGATCGCTACAAGCGCCACATCCTCCTTCCCGAGGTCGGCGAGGCCGGTCAGCAGAAGCTCCTCGAATCGAAGGTGCTGTTGCTCGGCGCCGGTGGTCTCGGTTCACCGGCCGCGCTGTACCTCGCGGCCGCGGGGGTGGGCACGCTCGGCATCGTCGACATGGACGTGGTCGACGCGTCGAACCTGCAACGTCAGATCTTGCACAACATCGATCGCATCGGCGAGCGCAAGGTCGACAGCGCGAAGAAGACCCTCACGCTCTTGAACCCCGACGTCAACGTCGTCACCCACGACGTTCGCTTCGGCGCCGACAACGTGCTGGACATCATCGACG
>JANYLF010000008.1 GCA_025357995.1 Acidimicrobiia bacterium
CACCTCGGGATGGCCGAACAGCCAGAAGAGATGCTGGTAGAGCAGCGGATCACCGCCCGCGGACGCGACGAAGAAGTTCGTCGAGAAGTTGCGGTCGAAGAAGACCATGATCAGCGCCGCGGTTACCGCCGGCATCGCGAACACCGTGAGGAACGCGACGACGAGCATCATCCACACGAACACCGGCATACGCATGAGCGTCATCCCCGGTGCGCGCATGTTGAGGATCGTGGTGATGAAGTTCACGCCGGACGTGACCGATCCGATTCCGAGCATCACCAATCCGACGGCCCAGAAGTCGGGACCGTGGCCGGGTAACGCACCGCCGGTGAGCGGCGTACTCGTGAGCGGCGTGTACCCGAACCAACCACCGTTCGGCGCGCCGCCCAGCACGAAGCCGGAGTAGATGAACAGACCGCCGAGTGCGAAGACCCAGAAGCCGAACATGTTGAGACGTGGGAACGCAACGTCGCGCGCGCCGATCTGGAGCGGAATCAGGTAGTTGCCGAACGCGGTGGCGAGCGGCATACCGACGAGGAACACCATCGTCGTGCCGTGCATGGTGAAGATCGTGTTGTACTGGCTCGCGGTGAGCACGGTGCCGTTCGGGCCCGCGAGCTGCAACCGAATGAGGAGCGCCTCGATCCCGGCGACGAGGAAGAACACGAGCGCGAGGCCGCCGTAGAGGATCCCGATCTTCTTATGGTCGACCGTGGTCCACCACGACCAGAACCCAGTCGTCGACTTGGGTCGACGGAGGATGCCGCGCGGCGGTGCTATCGCGGCCGGGACGGCGGTCATCGACGTACTCCCCTACTCGGCGCCACTACTTCTCTCCCATCAAGTACGTGACGATCGTGTCCGCATCTTGCGGTGTCATCGCCTTCGCGCCATGCGGTGTGTTCTTGGTGAACGACGGCATGCCGACACAGATCGTTGTGGCCTTCGGGGGGAGACGACACGCCGTCGACGACATCGAGATCATGCCCGGTGCATTCTGGACCCACCGAAGCACGTTCGCTTTCGTCCGGTCGTATTTGCCGCCAGCAAACGTGGACCGATCCGCGAAGTGGGTGAGATTCGGACCGTAGGGCTGCTGCTTCGGGTCGTTGAAGATGTGACAGTTCGTGCACGAGTACACCTTGCCCGTGAGGTTCGCGATCTCGCCCGTGTAGGGCTGGGCCGGACCTCCGGCCATCTTGTCGCGCCACTTGATCCAGTCCGCCATCGGTTGGGCGATGACGCGCATCCTCATGTCGGCGTGAGAAAGACCGCAGTACTCGGCGCAGGCGCCCAAGTACGTCCCCGGCTTCGACGCTTCGAGCGTGAGGTGATTCGACCGCGCCGGCATCACGTCTTTCTTGCCGTTGAGCTCCGGGATCCAGAACGAGTGGATGACGTCGTAGGAGTGCAGCGCGACATCGACCTTGGTCCCAACGGGGATGTGCAGCTCGGTCGAGGTCGTGACCATTCCCGCGGTCGCGTTCGGGTCGTACTTCAGCTGCGTCGACTGCGGCACCAGGTGCTGCTTCGGGAACTGAAACTGCCACCACCACTGCTTGCCGACCACATCGACCTTCAGCACGTTGGCGCCCACCGGACGCTCGGCGAGGTCCCAGATGGTGGCAACCGTGGGGACCGCGACGACCGCGAGGATCAGGGCGGGAACGATCGTCCAGCCGATCTCGAGCGCCGTGTGGCCGTGGATCTGCTTCGGATTGTCCGAGCGACCCTCGCGATGGCGGAATCGGATCGCCATGAAGATGGTCGCACCCACCACGAGGATGCCGATGACGATGGCAAGCGCGAGGATCGGAAGGAAAAGGTCGTTGATCTTCTGGGCTGCCGGACCCTTGGGGTCGAGCGAGTTCTGCCGGTTGTCGCTCCCACCACAGGCGGCGAGCAGTATCGCGATCCCGGCGAGCAGGATCGGCGCGGCGATACGCCTCTTGGGATGGATCATGCCGTCGTCCCCACGCGTACCGGTCCGAAGGCCCGCGCCCCCGAATCCGTCCCCGGCCACGTGGCGGCGACTCTATCCCCGCCCGAAACACGCGAAGCAACTCAACGCGCCAACTGGCGAAGAGGGCTCCCGGTGCCTGCGCTTGAGCAGATCAGAGCCCGAGGCGGTCGAGGGCATGGGCGCGGCGTTGCCACTCCTTGTCGACCTTGACCGTCGTCTCCAGGTACACCTTGGCTCCGAAGAGGCGCTCCAGCTCGTGGCGGGCCGCGGTGCCCGCGTCTCGGATCACCGCGCCTCCCTTGCCGATCACGATGCCCTTCTGGGAGTCACGTTCCACCCGCACCACCGCGCGATACCGCAGAATCGGCTCGGATTCGCTCGCGACCTCCGAAGCGGCGTTCTCGTCGTCCTCGTCCTCGTCAAGGAAATCCGCGGTGACCATGATCGAATGCGGCAACTCCTCGCGGGCGACGGCGAGCAGCTTCTCGCGCAGCAGCTCGGCCACGAGCGTGGTTTCCGGCTGATCCGACACCACACCGTCGGGGTAGTACATCGGCCCTTCGGACATATGGATCATGAGCTCGTCCACGAGCGCGTCGACACCCGCGCCGGTCTTGGCCGAGACCGGCACGTACGCGTCGAAGTCACCGAGGTTCGCCCCGGCGATCGCGAGCTGGCCACCGATCTCGTCCGGAGTCGCGATGTCGACCTTGTTCACGACGAGAATCTTGGGAGTCTTCGCTCGGCCGACGAGATCCGCGATGAACCGATCCCCGGGGCCGATCTTGGCGTTGGCCTCGATCAGCAGGCAGACCACGTCCACCTCGCCGAGCGTCGCGACCGAACGCTCGTTACAGCGCTCGCCCAACAAGGTGCGCGGCCGATGGATCCCCGGCGTGTCGAGCAAGATGATCTGCGAGTCGGGCGTCGTGCGCACACCGCGAATCTGGGTGCGCGTGGTCTGCGGCGCGGCCGAGACGATCGACACTTTCGTGCCGACGAGCTGATTCACCAACGTCGACTTGCCCACGTTCGGTCGTCCGACCAGCGAGACAAACCCCGATTTGAAGCCGGAACCCGACTCGCTCACGTTGACTCCACTCTTGGCCCTGCGGGCCGGGCCGTTCGGGCCCCGCTCGCCGACCGCGGGCCAGGTGCGTCTGGGGCAGGCGGCTCGCTCACGTTGACTCGGCGGAGATGGGGGCGTCGGCATCTTCGTCGTCGGGCTCGCGTGGGACGGGCACGATCGAGACCAAGACGATGCGGCGGCCGTCGACGCGTTCGGTGCGGAACTCGAGACCTTGGAATCGCACCGTCTCGTCGGCCTCCGGCACGTGCCCGAGCAGGTTGAACACGAGTCCGCCGACGGTGTCCCACTCCGCGTCCGGGAGCTCGATACCGAGCGCCTCGCTCACCTCGTCGATCGACGTTCGACCGGGCGCGCGGATCCCACCACCGGGGAGAACCTCTACGCCGGGCTCTTCCGCGTCGTACTCGTCGGAGATCTCGCCCACGATCTCTTCGAGGAGGTCCTCCATCGTGACGAGTCCCGCGGTGCCGCCGTACTCGTCGACCACGATCGCCATGTGGAACTTCTCCGTCTGCATCTCGCGCAGCAACTCGGCCACTCGCTTCGATTCGGGAACGAACACGGCCTCGCGCACCACGACGCGCACCGACTGACGACCGGCACCAGAGCGTGCCTGCTGGACGAGATCCTTGAGGTACACGAGACCGAGGATGTTGTCCGTGGTGTCTTCGAAGCACGGAATCCGCGAATAGCCGGCATCGATCGCCTGAGTGATCGCGTCTTCGACGGATGTTTCGGCCTCGACCGCGATCATGTCGGGCCGCGGCAGCATCACCTCGCGCACGACGGTGTCACCGAACTCGAAGATCGAGTGGATGAGTCGACGTTCTTCGCGCTCGATCGCCTCTTCGTCGGCGGCGACGTCGGCCATCGTGCGCAGATCTTCCTCCGTGACGAACGGGCCTTGCTTCAGTCCGTGCCCGGGGAGCAACACGTTGGCCAGACCGATGAGTCCGCGGGAAAGCAAGCGCAGCGGCGGGAAGTTGGAGATCGCCCACAGGAACGGCGTGAGCTTGAGTGCGGCGCGATCCGAGTGTTGGATCGCGTACGTCTTCGGCGCGACTTCACCGATCACGAAGTACACGACGATCTGGATGACCAGTCCGAACACGAGACCCGCGCTCCCGAACGCGCCCTCCAACACCACGCCGAGCAAGGACGCGCTTGTCATCTGACACACGAGAATGAGCAGCAGCACCACGTTCAGCGTGCGCTCGGGCCGCTCCAACATCTGGGCGAGACGATGCGCGCCCTTGCGGCCCTCTTCGTCGAGGGCGAGCGCGCGGATTCGGCTCATGCGCGTGAACGCGGTCTCGGCCGCCGCGAGCACGATCGAGAACAGGAACAACACGGAGACGGCCGCCACGATGGCGCCGTCGCGTCCGCTCAGCGTGCGGCCTCTTGCTCGCGGAACACAGCGAGGAGCTCACGCTCACGCTGTTGCATCGCCGCTTCTTCGTGCGGCTCGGCATGGTCGTAGTTCAGGAGGTGCAACACGCCATGCACCACGAGCAGCGCGAGCTCGTCGTCGAGGGTGACCCCGTGTTGCGGCGCATGAGTGGCAGCGACCGCCGGGCACACAACCACATCGCCGATCAAGGTAGGCGGTTCCGTCGCCTCCGCCGGCGCACCTGGACCCCGACCACCTTGGTCGGGCTGGCGGCCGGGAAGCACGAGATCGTCGTCCATCGGGAATGCCAAGACGTCGGTCGGGCCCTCGCCACCGAG
>JANYLF010000036.1 GCA_025357995.1 Acidimicrobiia bacterium
CGAGCAGCTCGGGAGGCGTCCCGAGCAACGACCACGCCGAACGAATCGACCGCGGCCGGGCCGCAGCCGGACGAGCAATTAAGCCGTCGCGAGCTTCTCCAAGATTTCGAGTTCCTCGCCGAGGTAGTCGATGAGCGACCAGATGTCGGGCACCATGTCGCGGTCGGCGACGAGGCCGAAGTCGAGGTTTCCGTTGTAGGACATCAACGTCATGTTGAGCCCGACGCCGTCGACGATCGCGGAGATGGGGTAGATGCCTTCCATGCGCGCACCGCTCGTGTAGAGCGGGAGCTGCGGACCGGGCACATTCGAGATCACGACGTTGAACGGCAGGTTCACGCGATCCATCAACCGAGCGCGTGCCGCCACCCGGCTGGCGGTGCCGAGCACCGACGGCGGAGTGAACTGGGCGAAGTCCTGGAGCAACGTGGCCGGGAGCGCACCGTGTTCGTGCTTCGCGACCGACATCTCCCCCTGCATCGCCTCGAGCCGCCGGCGTGGGTCCGCTTCGTCCGTGGGCAGGACCGCGACCATGGCCGAGATCTTGTTGCCGCCGTCGCCGCGTTCGCTGTCGTCACGAATCGAGACCGGCACCATCGCGAGCAACGGACCGTCGGGCAGCGCGTCGTGCTCGATCAACCACCGGCGCAGCGCGCCCGCGCACAACGCCATCACGACATCGTTCACGGTGGCACCCATCGCGTTCTTCACTGTCTTCACCGAGCTGATCGGGAGCGAACCGAACGCCCAGCGCCGGTGCGGTGTGATCGTCCCGTTGAACGGCGTGCGCGGCGCACTGACCGACGGGCGCGACAGCACGTCGTCGCGCTTCTTCACGCCGGGTGCGCTCAACGCGAAGTTCCGCATGATCGAACCGAGCGCAGGCACCGATTGTCGTGCGAGGCGCATCCCCACTCGCGGTTGGGTAAGGGCGCCCAACATGCCCCGGGCCAACATCTCGCGAGAGCTCGGCTCGCGCTCCCACTGCCATGGCTCGACGGGGGGTGGTGTAGCGGGCGCCTCGGGTTCGAGGTCGAGCAAGACGCCGAGGATCTCCGCGCCGGCCACGCCGTCGATGCACGCGTGGTGGATCTTCGTGAGCTGCGCGATGTGACCGCCTTCGAGCCCTTCGATCACGTACATCTCCCACAGCGGACGGCTGCGGTCGAGATGACGCGCCGCGATGCGTACAGCGAGCTCGGCGAGCTGCCCGCGGTCGCCGGGCGGTGGGACGGCAATGTGGCGGAGGTGGAAATCGAGGTCGAAATCGGGATCCTCGATCCAATACGGATGGTCGAGCCCGAGCGGAACCTCCACCAACCGACGCCGGAACGGCGGTACGAGGTGCAGCCGTGCCTCGATCAGCGCGCGCACCTCGTGATACCCCACGGGATGCGGCGCGGTCGCGGGATCGAAGATCGCAAGCGACGCGACGTGACCGTATGTGCTCGGCGTCTCCATACGGAGGAAGCTGCTGTCGAGTCCCGAGAGTTGACGCATGGGTGGTGCCCTCCGAGCGCGCGGGCGAGGAACTCGCAGCCTAAGAGACCCGCACGGAAATTGCAGGTGTCAATCAGTCGACTTCGCAGGTGGCCGCCAGAACACCACGAGCAGCGCGATCCCACCGCCGAGACCGGCGACTGCGGTGATGAGGATGCCCTTCCAACCCAACAACCACGCAGATTCGATCGAACGATCGATCGACCACTTGCCCGCGCCGACGCCACCGATGGCGAGGCCCGTCAACAGCAGAGTCAGGACGTACTCGTACCCTTCGCCCGGCCGGAAGATGAAGAAACCATTCTTCAGATGGTTCGTGATGAGCGCCACCAACATGACGCCGACGACACCGCCGGCCGCCAACGGCGTCAGGAGGCCGAAGATCAACATCGCGCCGGCACCGAGCTCGGTCAGGCTCGCGAGCCAAGCGTGGAGAATGCCGGGTTTCATCCCGAGTGATTCGAACCAGCCCGCGGTGCCTTGGATCTTGCCGCCGCGAAAGATGTGGTTGTACCCGTGCGCGATCATCACGATTCCCACGGCCACGCGCAGGATCAACAATCCCGCGTAGATGCCCGTCACGTTTTGAGCGTTGTCCACGACTCCCCCTCGGCTTCGAGATCAGTGGAACCTACAGCTCGTTGGCGCTCCGGTACCGGTGACTGCTGGGATGCGCGACTTCACCGTTGACGCCGCGTACGGTGCTGGCTCCTCGCCCAACCCGGAGCCTCGGATGGATCTGTCGACCCTCGAACCCATGGCGTTGACGTGCCCCCGCTGCGGATCGCAGGTCTCGCAGCGCCTCTACGGACCGTGCGCCGACTGTGTGACCCTGCTCCACGCCAAGTTCCCGGGCATCGCCCGCGAGATCGAGACCGAGGACTACGTCCCCAAGATGAACGTCACCCCCAACGCCGTCGCCACCAAAGACTGACTTCCCGCTCTAACCTGACGGTGACGTCAGCTTTCGAGGGAACGCCATGCAGACCGAGGACATGATCCTGGTGAGCGTCGACGACCACGTCGTCGAGCCGCCCACCCTTTTTGACGCCCACCTTCCCGACAAGTGGAAAGAGTTCGCGCCGAAGAGCGTGCACCGCGACGGCATCGACGTCTGGGAGTTCGAAGGCAACGTGATCCCGAACATCGGGCTCAACGCGGTCGCCGGTCGACCACCCGAGGAATACAACATCGAGCCCACGTCCTACGAGATGATCCGCGCCGGTTGCTACGACATCCACGAGCGCGTGAAGGACATGAACCGCAACGGCGTACTCGGCTCCATGTGTTTCCCGAGCTTCGTGCAGTTCTGCGGTCAGTTGTTCAGCAAGTCGTCCGACCTCGACACGTCGATCCACCTGTTACGCGCCTACAACGACTGGCACATTGACGAGTGGTGCGGAACGTATCCCGGTCGGTTCATGCCGCTCTCGGTCCCCCCGATCTGGGATCCTCAGCTCATGGCCGACGAAGTGCGCCGCGTCGCCAAGAAGGGCTGCCACGCCGTCACGTTCTCGGAGAACCCGTACAAGCTGGGGTGGCCGCACATCTTCGGCGGGCACTGGGATCCGTTCTTCGCCGCGTGTGAAGAAGAAGGCACGGTCATCTGCCTGCACATCGGATCGAGCAGCACCCAGATCGAGATCGCGCCGGGCGCGCCGATCGACGTGATGATCACGCTCACTCCGCTCAACACGATGCAAGCCGCGACCGACCTCGTGTGGTCGCCGGTCCTGCGCAAGTTCCCGAACCTGCAGTTCGCGTTGAGCGAAGGCGGCACTGGCTGGATTCCGTACTGGCTCGAGCGACTCGACTACGTGTACCACCAGCATCGGTTCTGGACGCACCAAGACTTCGGCGACACGTTGCCGAGCCAGGTCGCCCGCGACCATTTCTCGTTCTGCTTCATCAGTGACCGCGCCGGCGTGGAGCAGCGTGAGGCGATCGGACTCGACAGCGTCACCTGGGAATGCGACTACCCGCACTCCGATTCGAGTTGGCCGAACTCACCCGAGTCGGTGACGAAACAGTTCGCGGGCATCGACGACGCCGTCGTCAACAAGTTCACCCACGAGAACGCGATGCGGATCTACCAGTACGACCCGTTCGCACGGCGAGCGAAGGACCAGTGCACCGTCGGCGCGTTGCGCGCCGAAGTCACCGACTAGCCGCGCCGAACTCGTCGATGTCGTCGTGCTTCACGTACCACTCCCAGCGCTGACCGTCGGGAGCTTCGAGCCACGTCTCGGTCTTGGCCGCGAAGCAACAGGTGGTCTCACAGATGTCGGTGGTAACCAGACCCTCGGCCGAGAGGCGCGCGTCGGCCGCGGCGACCGCGTCCGCGCTGGGGACTTCCACGCCGAGGTGGTTCAGCGTCCCTGGCTCGCCCACCCCGGAGAACAACACCAGCTTGAGCGGCGGCTCGGCAATCGCGAAGTTGGCGTAACCGGGCTTCACCTTCACCGGCGCGGTACCAAACATCTTCGTGTAGAAGGCGATCGCATCCTCGAGGTTGTCGACGTTGAGCGCGAGCTGGAGTCGGCCGGTGGCGGGCGCGGCCAAGTCGGGAGCGAGATCGGTGGCAGTCATGGCGTCTCCTGGGCATCGAATCGATGTTGGTCAATGTATAGTACGTATCGACCGATGTCAATATCGACGACCATCGATGTGACCCCAGTCGCACCTGGATCGAACCGAACGGAGTTCCGATGGATGTGAAGACGATCACCACCTGCTGCGACGGTCTACTCACGGCGCCCCTCAGCGAAGCCGCGGCCGAGGATCTCGCCGCGGCGTTCAGGGTCATGGCCGACCCCGTACGCCTCCGCCTGCTCAGCATCATCGCCGCGCAGGGCGAGACCTGCGCGTGCAACCTGACCGCGCCGGTCGGCAAGAGTCAACCGACGATCAGCCATCACCTCTCGGTGCTCACCGACGCGGGACTGCTGCGTCGGGAGAAGCGCGGGAAGTGGGCGTGGTACGCGGTGATCCCCGATCGGTTCGCCGTGCTCCGTGACGCGCTCGCCGCCACGCCGGTTGCGGCGTAACCGACGCACCATGAAACCAATTACACGCGCCGCGCTCGCGGAATTTCTCGGCACGGCGTTTCTCGTCGCGGTTGTCGTGGGCTCGGGATCATGGCCGTGCGCCTCTCCCCCGGCGACGTCGGCCTGCAACTCTTGGAGAACTCGTTCGCGACCGCGGGTGGGCTGATCGCGTTGATCCTCGCGTTCGGATCGGTGTCCGGCGCCCACTTCAATCCCGTG
This sequence comes from Acidimicrobiia bacterium, assembly GCA_025357995.1. Lineage (GTDB taxonomy): Bacteria > Actinomycetota > Acidimicrobiia > IMCC26256 > JAENVU01 > JAENVU01. The sequence goes on from JANYLF010000036.1 coordinate 4,767, forward strand.
GTCAGCCTCGTCGATTGGAAGCTCGGTGGACTCTCGACCCGCGCCCTCGGCGCGTACATCCCGGCGCAAATCGCGGGCGCAATCACCGGCTGCATACTCGCCAACCTCATGTTCGATCTCGACGCGATCAACATCTCGACCAAAGCGCGCAACGACTCCGGGCTCTGGCTCGCCGAGGTCGTCGCCACCGTCGGGTTGCTGCTCGTGATCTTCGGATCCACCCGCGGGGCCAACGCGAAGGCCACACCGTTCGCGGTGGGCGCATACATCGGCAGCGCGTACTTCTTCACGAGTTCCACGAGCTTCGCGAACCCGGCCGTCACCATCGGCCGCACGTTGAGTAACACGTTTGCGGGCATCGAACCGGCAAGCATCGGCGCGTTCATCGGCGCCCAACTGGTGGGCGCGTTGATCGCGTGGGTGCTCATCCGCGCCCTCTTCCCCCACTTCGACGCGACCACGGTCGTCGTCGCGCACAAGCAGGAGCAAACATGACGAGCCCACCCACCGTGCTCTTCGTCTGCGTCCACAACGCCGGCCGATCACAGATACCCACCGCGCTCAAGGACTGACCGAGCCGCCAACTCGCGGCTCGTCGGTGATGCGACGATGGTGGCGCAACTCCGGGACCAATCCGGCGCGCGCCAACATTCGGACGGCCCGCTCCTCGGCCACGTCGATCACGACGGCGTCACCCGGCTCGCGGTTCACCAAGAACGACACCATGCAGTCGGCACACGCCGACGTCCCGTTCATCACGCATTCATCGCAGCTGATGTTCATGGGGCCACCCTCGCACGAGGGTGTGACAGTCAGTGCGCGGGCCTCAGCCGGAGGTCAGCGTGGCGGTGACTTCGAGTTCCTCGGCCGCAACCAAGCCGATCACCCGGCCATCTTCGAGGGCTCGGACCGCATCGCGACCACTGCCGATCGCTTGGTCCATGTTGAAGTACTGCCACTCTCCGAACCGCCCGACGGTGTGGATCTCCAACTCCTGGAGCCATTCCAGAATCGTGCCGACGGCCGACTCGTGGTCGAGGGTGTAGATCACGTACGCCGGGGCAATCGGAGCAACTCGGGCGAACACGATCTCGTCTTTTTCGCGCAGGACGCCCGCGAGTTGCAGTCCGGCAATCGTCTCGGCCACGAGGTCGCGGCCACTCATGTCGCGGTGCGCCGAGTGGGAGATCTCCGCCATGATCGACGAGCAACCCGGCGGCGCGAGCGTGGGCGAGAAGTTCATCGGGAAGCTGATCCGATGGAACGTGAACTGGTCTTCGTGGAAGTACACCCAGTGGTGATCCGAGATCGCTTCGCGACGCACTCCGATCATCACGGTGTAAACGGTGTTCCAGCGCAACTGCGCCGCGGCTTCTCGCACGCGCTCGGGTGCGTCGGCCACCATCCGCACGAGCACAGGGAGTGGCAGCGACGAGATGAGGTCGTCGTACTCGATCGTTGCTCCGGCCGTGGTGGTCACCGTTCGTCGCGACGGCTCGATGGACGCGACCTCGGTCTCGAGCTCCACGCGCTCCGGGTCCAGCCCGGCCATCAAGCCACGCGGGAGAGCCTCGATCCCGCCCTCCTCGGGGTACCAGAACGACGAGTTGGGTCCCCATCGGATCGTCGGCGGCTCCAAGGCACCGCGGACCGTCGTCGCCAAGTCCGGAATCGCGACGCGATCGGCGATCCAGCGGTAGTCCATCTGCTCGGGCGGCGTGGCCCACACGCGCTCGTTGTACGGCAGGAAGAAGTGTTTCGCGATGCCGTCGCCGAACGTAGCGCGCGCCCACTCCGCGAAGTTGGCCGGCGTCTCCGTCGGCGGCGTGCGGTGGGCTTCGATCAGGCCCAGCAGGCAATCGGTGGCGACATCGACGGGCAGGCCGTAGAGGCTGCTCTGAAAGGGATAGCCGGTGTACCGACCGTGGCTGTAGACCCACGAGCTGCGGGTGTGATCGTGATACCGACCCGCCAGCAACTCGTCGCAGATCAGTCGCGCCAGCTCGGGCTGCTTGGTGAAGAGAATGTGGATCGAGAGATCGAACCCGAAGCCGTCGTACCAGTTCGTGCGACACAAACCGCCGACGCGCGACTCGCGCTCGAGGATGCGGTATTCCCGGTCCGAGTGGTACGCCGCACTGAGGCCGGCGAGTCCGCCGCCGAGTATGAGGGTATCCGTCCTCACACCGCGCCCGAACCGCGCAGGATCGCGGGGATAGTGCGCATCATGATACTGACGTCACCGAATACGCTGCGCGTTGCGACGTACTCGAGATCTTCGTCCGCCATCGACAGCGCGCTCGTGTTGTCTTCGCGATTGCTCACCTGCCAAAGCCCTGTGAGGCCCGGACGCACCGCGCACCGCAGGCGGCGCAGCTCGGGATACGGAGCGAGCATGAACGGCAACAACGGACGCGGTCCTACCAACGCCATGTCGCCGCACAACACGTTCCAGAGCTGCGGGA
>JANYLF010000057.1 GCA_025357995.1 Acidimicrobiia bacterium
TCCGTGCCGAGGAACTCACCCATCGTGACGAGCACCTTCGCGTTAGCTCGCCCGAGGATGTACGCCGCCTCCACACCCTTGTACCGCGTGTTGAGGGGGACCAGGACGGCGCCGGTGAGGTGGATGCCCAGCGCGGCGGGAATCCACTCCCACACGTTCGGGGCCCAGATCGCGACACGATCGCCGGATTGCACTCCGTGCGCGATGTAGGCCGCGGCCGCACGGCGGGCGACGCGTTCGAGCTCGGCCCAGGAGACGGTGGTGTCACCGTCGAAGATGGCGGGCTCTTCGCCGCGTTGCGCCGCGGCGGCTCGCAACAGGTTCGGAATCGTTCCCCATTCGATGTCCGCGCGGCTCACTCGGGCTCCTCGGTCGGGCGAATCTGCGGAGGATATCGGTCGCCATCAAATGCCGGTGCGGTCCGGACCCCGCGTTTCGTACGATCGTCGTCATGGGCGCATTGGATGTGGACACTGCGGTCGTCGGACGCGACGGCCAATTCGTCGGTCAGGTCACACGTGACTGGGAGATTTGGGGACCGAACGGTGGGTTCCTTGCCGCGCTCGCGCTGCGCGCGGCCGGTGCGCACACCGACCTGCGGCGGCCCGCGTCGTTCTCGTGTCACTTTCTCGGCGTCGCGGATTTCGAAGCCGTGGATCTCTCGGTCCGCACGCTGCGTCGGACGAAGCGCGCCGAGTCGATCGCCGTGTCGATGACGCAATACGGCGAGCCGGTACTCGAAGCGATGGTCTGGGTCGTGGGCGACGTCGACGGGCTGGAGCACGATGCCTGGACCGCGCCACCGGTCGATGGACCGCATCGGTTGATGACGATCGCCGAGCGCGCGCCGGAAGGTCCGATGTTCGCGTTCTGGAACAATCTCGAGTGTCGACCGTGCGATTGGATCGACGATTGGGACAATCGTCCGGCGGGCATATTCCACGAGAACGCGTGGTACCGATTCCGTCCGACGGCCACGTTCGACGACCCGTTTGTCGACGCCGGTCGTTCGCTGTTGGTGCTCGACACCGTGCTGTGGCCCGTCGTGATGCGCGGCCATCCCCACGACGGGGGTTGGTACGCGCCGAGCATCGATGTGCAGGTGCGGTTCCACGCACTCGAACCGACGTCGGAGTTCCTACTCACCGACGCGCACTCGCCCGCGGGCCGCGACGGTCTGGTGGGCGGCGTCGGCTCGGTGTGGTCCGAATCGGGAGTGTTGCTGGCGACAGGCGGCCAGCAGATGCTGTGTCGCCCCCGCGCGTTGAACCCCAACCCGGAGCAACGCGGCTAACGCGTCGGCGATCTACCCAGGCGAGGGCACCGCGGTGACGGAGTCGACGATGCCGGAACGGAGATAGACCGTCCAACCCTGTTCGGAACCAACCGCGCGTCCAGCTTGGTTGGGCCCGACGACTTTGGACTGTTCGCCGAGAAGCATGAACGTGTTCGGATCGAGGATCAGGTCGTTCTCGAATCCGAAGGCCGTGCGCGCAACGCCGATTCCCTTGCGCCCGGAGTGGTCCCTGGCGTCGGTGATCTGGGTCACGCCGGGGATGGTGAGGGCGAACCGGTAGAGCGCTTCTCGCAGATCGCGTGATGCGTTGGTCTCGCGGAGCATGTCACCAACGTGGACGAAATCTTCCCCAGGGCTGGGCGTGCCACCGTCCACTCGATCGAGCGCGACGCGCAGCGCCTCAGTATCCGTCGTTGGGAGCTGGGTCGTGTCGGTCCACCCGAGTCCGTGTGGTCCAAATCGCCGATCGCTCGGTGCCGGAACATTCAGCGTCGTGGGGTCGCTCCCTCGCGCGACCCACTCTTCCTTGTCCCGGGCCGATACGAAGGTGGGCTTTCCCGAGGTCTCGGCGATCCGACCGGAGCCGTCCGGCGCGATCCAGATCTCGCGATGGTTTGGAACCAGCGTCGAGATCTGATGGGCCGCGCCGGCTTTGTCCGTCCACATCTCATCGCTGCCGGACAGTGCATCGGACTTGAAGTACAGAAACTGACCCGTGGCGATCGGGCACGCCACCGCACGGTCGCAAGGTGCGGGAGAACGCGTCGCGACTCGTGACGTGTTCTTCGAGTTGGTTCGAGTCAACGCAACGACGCCGACGAGCACCACGATGGTCGCGAACGCGATTCCGGCATACACGACCGGGCGCGCACGGCGGCGTTGCCGCCGGTGCTCGATCTCCGACTGCCGGATCGGCGGTGCCGCGTCGGCGTACTCGCGCAACAACGTGTTGAGATCAGACATCTTCTCGAACCTCCAACGCTTCTCGTAATGCGGACATGCCGCGCTCGAGGTGATTCTGAACAGTGGTGGCGGACACGCCGATGAGCTCAGCAACCTCCACGTGGGTCCACCCGAATCCGTGAATGAGCACGGTGGCCACGCGCTGACGTTCGCTCAGTCCCGCGAGCGCGACCGTGAATCCGGGCTCGACTATGGGTTCAACGGTCTCAGGACGGCTGGTGAGGCGGCGCACCAATCGCGGACGGGTCTTGCTCTGTCCGACGCGATAGAGATATCCGAGCGGGTTCTGCATTCGTCGAACGCTCGACCAATGTTCCCAGCTGTATGCGAGCGCCTCCGCCGCGGCCTCGCGACCACGTTCCAGTCCGTACGCGGCTACCAGCGCGCGCCTGAGGCGCGGCTCGGCGCTGGCGAAGAACTCTTCGAACGCCTCGCTGATCGGCGTCATCGCGCTCCCGGTCGTGGTCCCTCACTTGAAGAGAGCATCGAGCCACCAATCTGCACCACATGTGCGTTGTGGTCTCAGTTCCGGGGTCTTGCGCAGGTCCCGGACGTCCCCCGGCTCGTCGTACATGGAATACGCGATCGCGCCTGGATTTGTTGACGAATTTGCGGTGTTGGGCTTGATGAGCGAACGTTTGTTTGGCACGCTTTCGACGTAATCACGACTCGTTGAGTGGGAAGGGGGACATCGTGCTTGAGGTACTGGAACGGACGGTTGCTGTCGCTCGGCGTCTCGTCTCGAAGTTCGATCCTGCTCGCCTTTCGGGGCCGCAGGCGCGGAGCGCGGTGGAACTATTTGCCTCGTTGGAGAAGCTCGCCGCGGCCGGCAAGTTGTTGGCGGCTGCGCGGTTGGATGCGACGGGTGCGTGGGCCGATGGTGGTCATCGTGATGTCGAGGCGTTCTTGGCTGCGACTGCGGGGGTGTCGGTCGGCGCGGCACGTGGGGCGATGAAGACCGCGCGACGAGTGGAGACCCAACCTGGTGTGGAGCACGCGTCGCGTGCGGGGGCGCTCTCACCTGCGCAAGCCGAGGTGGTTGCGGGCGCGGTGACCGCGGACCGGACCGCCGAAGGCGCGCTCCTCGCCCTGGCGAAGACGGCCGGGTTCAAAGGTTTGAAGTCCGAGTGTGATCGCGTGACGGCGGCGGCCCGGTCTTGTGATGATGAGGCCGACAACTACGAACGGATCCACCGCGAACGTTCGCTCCGTCACCAGACATTGCGTGATGGTTCGGGTCGGATAGAGATCCGTGGTCCGCTCGACCGGACCGCGCAGATCATGGCCGCGCTCGAACCCCTCGAACGCGAACTGTTCGAACAGAACCGCACGACGAAGACGATCGTGCATCCGGATGCGGTCGCGTCCGACGCGATGGTCGCGATGGCCGAACACTTCGTCCGCAGTCGTAGTGGTGCCGACTCCGGATGCGAGTCCGCGCCGGAACCCGCAGTCGCGGGGAAGGTGGCGAAGACGCCTGGGTCGCGACCGCTGGCGATGATCGTGGTGCACGTGAGTCACGCCGCGTACGAACGTGGTTGGACCGAACCCAGTGAGATCTGTGAGATCGACCGGCACCTCGAAATCGATCACAACATTCCCGTCGCGGCGGGTGGACTCACCGAACTCGCGAACTTGGGCCGGCTCTGCCATCACCACCACACCCTCAAGACCCTCCGCGACCTCCGCCGCATCGGCCCCCTCGGAAACCAGACCCTCGTCACCAAACAAGAACACGCCCGCGCCGGCCCCTGAGCCACCCTGGACCCCCGGCACGACCCGACCCTTGACAACCGAACAGCACCACGTGCCGCCTGCCCGACCGTGTCCGAATGTCAGGAAGCGCGGGGCTCGATGGTCGTCGACCAAGCGAGTTCGTTCACCCCATTCGCGAAGCGACGATCGTGAACGCTGTTCGAGCGACTCGGCGACCGTCGAGTTCCGCGCGCCAACCCGAGCCGAACGAGCCGCGCGGCCACCCTCTAATCTGACGGACCGTCAGATTCCAATCGCCCAGCACGGAGGTAGTGATGCTCGACCTAGTGGTGCGGGGCGCGACGGTCGTCGACGGTACGGGCGCGTCGGCCCGTCGGGCCGACGTTGGCGTCCAAGACGGGCGCATCGTGGCGGTCGGAGAGGTGGACGACACCGCGACCACCGAGATCGCTGCCGACGGCTTGATGGTCACGCCGGGATTCGTCGATCCGCACACCCACTACGACGCGCAGCTGTTCTGGGATTCGAGCGCGTCGCCGAGCAGTGTGCACGGCGTGACGTCGGTGATCGGCGGTAACTGCGGGTTCACACTCGCGCCGTTGCACGCTGAAGACGCCGACTATCTCCGACGCATGATGGCGAAGGTCGAAGGCATGCCGCTCGCGGCGCTCGAGCGCGGCGTGAAGTGGGACTGGGAATCCTTTGGTGAGTATCTCGATCGGCTCGACGGCAACATCGCGGTCAACGCAGGCTTTCTCGTGGGCCACTGCGCCCTTCGTCGGTACGTGATGGGCAGCGAGGCGGTAGGAAGAGAAGCCACCGATCAAGAGCTTGCAGCAATGGTGCGAGAGCTCCACATTGCGATTGATGCGGGCGGGCTCGGATTCTCGACCACGTTGTCGAAGACCCACTCGGACGGCGACGGTCAACCGGTCGCGTCGCGGTGGGCGAGCGAAGCCGAGGTCCTCGCACTCTGCGCCGCGGTGAAGGACCACGACGGCACCACCCTCGAAGGGATCATCGACGGGTGTCTCGACCAGTTCGACGACGACGAGATCGAGTTGTTCGCCAAGATGTCGGCCGCCGGTCAGCGGCCACTCAACTGGAACGTCCTCACGGTCGATTCGCGTGTGCCCGAGCGAGTCCCTCGTCAGCTCTCGGCATGGGACCGGGCCGCCGCGCTCGGCGGGCGGGTCGTGGCGCTCACCATGCCGGTATTGGTGCCGATGAACATGAGCTTCCTGAACTTCTGCGGGCTGTTCTTGCTGCCCGGTTGGGGCGACGTGATGGATCTGCCGGTGGCGGAGCGCATGGCGCGCTTGCGCGACCCCGAGACGCGAGCGTGGATGGATGCGCGCGCCAACAGCGACGAAGCCGGGGTGTTCCGTCGCCTGGCCGACTGGAAGAACTACGTCCTGGGCGACACCTACGCGCCGGCGAACGAGGGATTGAAGGGCCGGACGGTCGCGGATCTCGCCGCCGAACGCGGCACCGAACCATTCGCCACACTGCTCGACGTCGTCATCGCCGACGACCTCCGCACCATCCTGTGGCCGATAGCACCCGACGGCGATGCTGCGTCGTGGGAGCTACGCAAGTCGGTGTGGGAAGACGGGCGGGCGATGCTCGGCGGTTCGGATGCCGGCGCGCACTTGGATCGCATGTGTGGCGCGCCGTACACCACGCGATTCCTGGGTGACATGCTGCGCGGTCGCCAACTCGTTCGCATCGAAGACGCGGTGCGGATGATCACGAGCGATCCCGCGCAATTGTTCGGGTTACGAGATCGTGGTGTGCTCACACCCGGCGCGCACGCGGACCTCGCCGTCTTCGACCCTGCGACAATCGGTGCCGGGCCGGCAACGCTGGTCGCCGACCTCCCCGGTGGTTCGGCGCGCCTCACCTCGGATGCCATCGGCATGGAGCACGTCTTCGTGAACGGGGTCGAGATCGTCGCCGCGAACGCCTCGAATGGCGCGACACCGGGCACGATTCTGCGGTCGGGCCGGGATACCAAGACCGTCTCCACGTCCTGACGCCACTCCGATGCGGCGCGGACCTACAGTGCGCGCCTACTCGGAGGTGGAAGATGTCGAAGAAGACGCT
>JANYLF010000086.1 GCA_025357995.1 Acidimicrobiia bacterium
GGTCGCCGACCACCTCACTGGCGACCTCGACCACGCCGGCGCGGTGGCCCGGATCTCCGCGAATTATCGACGCTGCGTCGCCGCCTTCATCGACTGAGCGCCGTCGCCCAACAGCGCGGCGATGGTGGCCTCGACCCGGCGGGCGACCGTCCCCGACTGGCGTTTGCCCGATCGCCCCACGAACACGGCTTCCACATCGACGCGACTCCCCCTGCCGGTACCGGTCCGATAGAAGCGCCTCCGCACCGCGCCCAGCACAATCACGTCGTCTCCGCTCGAGAGCTCGGCGATCCATGCCGGCGGATCCCACACCGAGACCGGGACCGAGGTCGTGTGCTCCCCCGCCGAGGCGCGCACCGCGAGGTTCGCCACCTCGGATCCCGACGGCAAGGTCCGTAACTCGGGCTCGGCCGACAACGGCCCCTGAATTACTGCGAGATTGATATCCACCACGTACTGCTCCCAACGCGTATGCCCGACTCGGGCCCAAACGACAGGGGGAAGAACGGCGGAAGTGTGCTGCACGGTATCCGTGGGGTGTGACAAGCCATGATGAGGGCATCGCTCCTGCGGTTCCGACCGTGGCGTGGCGGGTAGGGCCGGGTCCGCCGGTGTGTCAACCAGGTTCATGGTCAATCCAGCGGCGGTCAGCAGGGTCGATCGTTGCGATAGGCGACGATCGACACCGGCGCGTGGAACCAGCCGTGCATCTCCCCAGACGCCACAACATGCTCCCGAGCCTTGCCCGCGGGATCGAGCGCCAGGGTCACGCAGAGATGCCGGTAGTACTGCAACCGCAGCCGTTGGCGCTCCTCGACCGTGTCGCGACGAATCAAAGGGCCACGTCGACGGTGATACGCAACCCATTCGAAGCCACCGTCGACATGCGATGCCCCGTACCCACGCCGGGCCGCGATCGTCGCGACGCGCCAGCGAGTGGCGTCGAACGATGCCGAGTCGGTCGCAAAGCCGAGGCTCACGACGGCGAGCCCCACCAACCCGACGATCGGAACGAACCACGACCGTACCGATCGTGATCCGTTCGCGGCGTGCTCTCGCCCAACCGGAAGTCCGGCACCGGCTTCGGCGCGTTCAGCGCTGCGCAGCACGAGCAGCCCGACGAGCGGAATCGCGGGCAGCGCGTAGCGGTCGAAGATCGGAAGCCCGGTCGCAACCGCGCCCGCGTAGGCAACGGAGAAGCCGAGCACACTCCACCCGAGCACCGCGGTCATCGGATCGCCGATGGCGAAATCACGATGCTTCCAGCGCCCGGCAGTTCGTACCAGTGCGGGAACAGCCGCGAACGCGAGCAGCGCGCCCGCGGCAGTCCCGACCCATACGAGGAGATCGAATCCCAGTGTTGGGATGACGTTGGCGCGATGACCAGTGAGCACGTCGCTCGACAGCACGCCGAGCCGGTCGACGTAGTTGCCGACGAACGGCACTCGCGTCGACCGTAGGTACGTCGCGGCCAATCCCATCGAGGTGCCCCCGCCGAGGATCACGGTCGTGATCGGTGATGCGCGCCACGCAGACCGCACCACGCGAACCGGTCGCGCCAGGAGCAACACCGGGCACAGGAGCAAGCCGGTAAGCCGCACGAAACCCGCGGCGTTGAGCACCGTGTCGATGATCGTGCTCCGCGTCGGCACCTTCGGGGTGACCGTGAGCACATCGGGCAGCGTGGTCCACCATCCGAGCAACGCGACGGTCGCGAGCGCGAGGGCGAGCGACAGCCCGAGCGAGATGCGGAGTCGGTGCCGGTCCTTCTCGGCTGCGCTCACGCACACCGCGACGATCAGAATGGCGACGACCGGTACGGCACCGTACTGACGGATCGAGATGCCGACGAAGCCCACGATCACGCTCGCGGTCAACCAAGCCGTGGAAAACGGCCGGCACCGGAACGCGACCCCTGCGAGTGCCAATGCGGCCATCTGGACGACAAAGGCCGGCACGTCGGTCATGTACGTGGTGGCCAGCGGTGCCCACATTGGTCCGCAGGCGATCGTGAGGGAGACGAACAGCGCGGCGCCGCGAGATCGCAGCGTTTGTTGCCCGAGCGCCAAGAGCGCGAACAACCCGCCCAGCCCGAAGACCGCACTCGAGACCTGAATAACCCAGATCGACTGCCCGGTCACGGCCGCGACCGGTGCTGCGAGCAAGAGTTGGCCGACGAGGGTCATCGACACCCAGCCGTTGAAACTCAGGCGACCTTCGTGCACCCAGCGGAACAACGTGACCAAGTACGACCAGTCGTCACTTCGCGGTATCCCGAGCGCGCCGTAGTGCGATGCGACCACCAAGGGAATGACCAGCCCGACGACGATCAACGCCCCCGCGCCGAACCAACGTCGGAGTCCGGCGCCGTCGTGCCTGTTCGACGTGGCGCGTCGGCCGTCGATCACGAGCGGTCCCCCGCGCCGACGGGCTTCTTCGAGTCCGGGGGGCCCGGAGACTCGGTGATCCGAGCCGGATGCCGAGGGTGACGGAGGCGACCGACGAAGACGTCCGCCGCCAGGAGAATGAACACGAGCCAGCCGACATTGCGGGACGGCTCGAAGAACGTCGGCCACTCGAAGACCGGTGGATACTGGTGCCGGAGTTCGCCCCAGGCCACGTACGCGCCGACCAGGCCGGTCAATACCGCGGGCAACAGCCGCAGCAGGCCTCGCACTCGCGGCCAGCGGATCGCGCCGATCACGATGATTGCTGCGACCACACCGGTCCACGGCCGCACCAGCACACTCGTCGCTCCACCGACCGCCAGCGCGCAGAGCACCGTGACCGCAAGCGACGGCGTGGAACCCTCCGCGGCGAAGATGTTGACCAACTCGGCATTCGCGGCTTCGATGCCGTCGTACCTCGCGTCGAGGGCCACGCCCACCTCCGCTCCCGTCTCCGTGCCAGTCGACCGCCGCCGCCGGCGGCGACGGCTCGCACCCGCCACGATGAGGATCGCGAAACAGGTCGCTACGCCGAGGAGCGACGCGACCATTGCGACCTTTGCGTACTGCTGGGGCGCCCAACGGAGCGTGATCGTGGCCGGGCGTCCGTCGGCACGGGCGGTGATGCGCCAACCGTTCGCGTACCCGTCGACGAGCTGGGGCGCGCCCAGATCATGACCGTCGACGCTGGCGTGCCACCCCTCGTTCAAGCTCTGGCCCAGGACGAGCCAGTACTGCCCGGACCCACCGGTGGCGCGCAGCTGCATCGAGGTGCGACCGTTGTGCACCACCGACACCGTGGGGACGCGCCGCGCGGCGACCGCTGCTTGTGCGGAACTCGCGAAGTTCGCCACCGGCGCGGCTGTTCCACCTGCCGCGGATGTGAGCGACAATCGGCCGAACGCGAAGCCGTCCATGCGAGTCGTCCGGCCGGCAAGTACATGCGTCCCGCGGCTCAGATGCAGTCCCGTGGTCGGGTCGCACGGCACGAACTTGAGGTCCCGACCCTGCACCGCGTCGGCGGTGGTGCCGGTCACCCGCACCGGGACAGGGACACCGTCAATGTTGAGCTGGCCGGCGATGCATTGGGCCGGCATCTGGGTCGGCATCGCGGCACGGCTGATACCGGGGATGCCCATCTCCGCGATGCCTGCGGGAAGGATGATGAAGCCACCGTCGGGGCTGGGCACTTGCTGGGGCACGATTGCCTTGATCGTCACAGAGAAGCCGTCGCCCGTGAGCGCCGGGAATGGCACGTGGACCGTCGCCAGTCCGTTCGTCACCGGAGCTGCCGGGATATCGACGGTCCGCGCCGTGCCATCACCGCTGCGGATCTCGATCTGGGTCGGCACCGAGTGGCGCCCGTCCTCGACGAGCTGGAGGTTGACCTGATCGATCGTCAGAGGTCGCGGGACCTGGACGTGGAATCCCTCACCGATGAGATCGCGGGTGCGGCTGTTCCACGCTGTCGTCGGATCGCCATCGAACGCCGAGGACGCTCGAACCGCGGGGTTGTCGACACTCTCGGTCGACGTCACCGTGATGCCGCCATCGCGCACGCCCGGGATGCCGAGCGCGGTATCCACGGCATCGTCGTACGCGTGCGTGTTGAGCCGCATCTGACCGGCCAGGGTGAAGGAACGCGCGGTCGGGAGATCGAACTTCCGGCGGAAGTCTTCGAACGTCGGCGTCATCAAGACCGCGAGCGGGTGGCTCGCGCTTTG
>JANYLF010000091.1 GCA_025357995.1 Acidimicrobiia bacterium
ACGCGTCGGCTTCATGGTGACGGGTGAGCACCCGAACCCGGATGCCGACGATCAGGAACCTTCGTCGTAGCCGAGATCCCACTCGAGAATGAGGTGCTCACGCTCGGCGTCGCGTGCCACGCGCTCACGATTGCGCCGGAACTGCGGATCGTGCGGCGGCAGCAGTTGCAGCCGAGCCATCGCGCGTTGGCGAAACTCGTCGACGGCGACCCGATCGCCGAACACTCCGTGCACTTCCCAATGCGGCGCGACGGGACCCAGGTAGATCACGCGCACGTGCCCTTGCGGTGGGATGTCCTCGATCGCTTCGGGTTCCTGGGCCATCGGCCGAGGTTAGCCGAGCGAGTTCCGCGGTTAGCCGAGCGAGTTCGGACGAGCTCCGAGCTCGACGCTCACCTTCTGCTCCGCACCGCCTCGCTCGACTGTCACGTCGACCTTGTCGCCGGGCGAGAACCGACGGATCTCGGCGCCGACGTCCTCCGGGCTGGTGATCGGTTGCCCGCCGATCGCCACGATGACGTCGTTCTGCTTCAGACCCGCGGTATCGGCCGCGCCACCGCTGGTGATCTTGCGAATCACCGCGCCGGTCTTCGTCGTCAGATGCAACGAGCGCACGAGCGCCGGAGTGACCGAACTCGTCTCGATCCCGAGGAACGCGACGCGCACGTGCTTCCCCGCACGAAGGTCCGCGATGACGGCTTTGGCCGAATCGATGCTGATCGCGAAGCCCACGTTCTGGCTGCCACCGGCGAGCGCGGTGTTGATACCCACGACCTGACCTTCGGCGTCCACGAGCGGTCCTCCGGAGTTACCCGGGTTGATCGCCGCGTCGGTTTGGAGCATGTCGTACAGCGTGGCGCCGGTCTGGTCCTCGGGAACCGTGCGGCCCTTGCCCGACACGATCCCCTCCGTCACACTCAAGCCTCCGGTGAGCGCGAGCGCGTTCCCGACCGCCACCACCTGGTCGCCCACCTGGAGCGCGTCGGAGCTTCCGAGCTTGACCGTCGGGAGGTTGCGGCCGTTCACCTTGAGCACCGCGAGGTCGTAGCTCGGCGCGGTACCCACGATGTCGGCGGCTTCCTTCGTGCCGTCGCTGAACACGACTTCGACTTGCCCACCGGCGTCGGCGACCACGTGATTGTTCGTGACGATGACGCCGTCCGAGGAGATGACAAATCCGGTGCCGGCCCCGCCGCTGGTGCTGTTACTCGACCCACCGGAGAAGACACCGGGGTCGACGGCGGCGCCGGTTTGCACGGCGACGACTGCGCCATCGACCTTGCGCAACACCGACTGTACGTCTTTCGCGTTTCCGATGACCGACGAGTTTCGCACCGGACGCGCCGCGGCGCCCACGACCACCGTGCGCCCGTTGGTGGCGTTGTCGTCACGAGTCGCGACCGAAACCCCGGCTGCCGTTCCTCCGCCGACCAACGCGCCGACCACGGCACCGACGACGAAAGGGCGCCATCCGGACGGACCGCGACCGCTGCCCGACGGCGATGCCGGCGCGACCGGAGGGCCGCCGGCCGGTGGCGTCGCAGACTGCGGCGCGTTCGGCGGCGGTGTGCCGGCGCTCGACAACCACGGCGACATCGGCTGGGTCGGTGCCTCGGTCCCCACCGGCTCGGTCGGAAGGTCGGCGCCGGGACCCTCGGAGGTCGGAGCCCCTTCGGTCGTGCGCGGCGTCGGAGGCTCGAAATCGTCGGCCGGATCAGTCGGATCGGTGAAGTCGTTCACGTCGGAGACCTTCGTTGGGTCGGGGGCGTCGGAGACATGGGTTGCAGAGATGCAGAAACGCATCGCACATCTGCAGGGTTCCATATTCAGCTGAACATTCACTGAGAGTTGACACCCTCATCACGTGGGAACCAAACCAGCGCGCGTACCGTTGAACGACACATGGACGAACAACCGATCCCCGACTACGACGCCGAGCACGCCTGGATGTTGTCCGGGTTGTGCCGTGATCGTGAACCCGGCTTCTTCTTTCCTTCCGACGGAGTCGGGGTGGACCGGGCGCGCCGCGTGTGCGCGACGTGTCCGGTGCAGGCCGATTGTCTCGAGTACGCGTTGCGCTATCGCATCGAGCACGGCGTGTGGGGCGGCGCATCCGAACGTGAGCGACGTCGCATCTTGCGGAGCCGGCGCGCCGCGGTCAACGCGTAGCTTCGACGTGCCGAGTCACCGCCAGCTGAACGGGCCGGTGACGAAACGCACCACGGTGGTCCAATCGGAATCCGACGAGCGGGAAAGACTTTCGACGATCCCGAGTGCGTCGTCGTCGCGCGCGTCCGTGACACACGTGAGCGTGCGATCGCCTGCTTGCCAGACCATCACGGTTCCGGCCGCGCTGCGGTAGCGCCGCGCCCGCACCGATCCGTAGCGCACATCGCTCCCTCCGGCCGGCAGCGAACTCCAGTCGAGCGCACCCGACTGTGCAAAGACCGAGGCCTCGAAGACGCCGTCGCTGTAGCGCAACTGCGTTTCGCTCGCGTTCATCCGTCGGGCATCGACGAGCACGAACCCGCCCGTCAGCGCGCGCGCGGTATCGGCGGGAGCCGCGCGCACCCGGCCGGGCGCCTCCGCGTCGATCTTCGGAACGGCGGCCTGACCGCGACGCACGCGCACACCCGTGAGCGTGACGAACTCCATGCGATACGTCGGCGCGCCCGTCACATCGAACCGATCGCGGCCGAGCACGATTCCGGTCACGCGATCGAACTCGATCTGTTCCACGTCGTGGCCGCCGCGGCGGATGACGAGCATGGTGGTCGACCGCTGCACCACCATCGGACCGGCGCGTCGGATCACGGTGTACTTGCGCGCCAGGTTTGGCGCGTTCGCGTCCTTCGTGTCGTTCGCATCCGCCCACAACGTCTGCCAACCACCGGCCTGCGCCACCCACGACCGGCCGGAATCCTCGAGCACCTTGCCGCCCGCGATCTGCAATTCGCCGCCGACCGCCGCGACAGCCACCGTCTGGTTCTGACCGCCCTTCGCGTCGCGCCACCAGATGCGCACGGTGCCGTGAAACTCGAGGTTGCGTACGGCGTGGCGGGCCCGATCCAACAGGTCGTCGGCCGGGTTCGAGTCGGCCGCGCGGCCGGGCACCGCAACGGCGCCCACCGCCAACAGCGCGATCCCCACCGCCCGGAGTAGCACGCCGGTTCGGCGCCGATCCGTCATCGCCCGAACCCCATCGACGTGCCGAGCGGCGCCAGCCCCGAGACCGGATCACTCGACGCCGCCACTCCCGCCTGATGCACGCGCACGTCGGTGGCGAGGGCCGGATGCGTACGCGCGACGCTCGGCACCACCACCGCGACGAGCAGCGCCGCCGCGGCGGCAATGGCCGCGAACGCGCCCGTGAGGCGCCGAGTCCGGCGATGGCGCACCGCATCGAGATCGGTCACGGTGGCGCCCGTCGGCGTCGCGTCGTTGGTGACGAGCGACTCCAAGAAGCCCGCCGGCGGCTCGACGACTGCGAGCCCGCGCACCAACGTGCGCGTCTGCGCGAGTTCGTCGAGGCCGCGCGCCCATTCCGGATCGGCGTCGAGCAGCGCGGCGACCTCGCGTCGCTCGGTCGCGTCGAGCTGGTCGTCGAGGTACGCGGAGGCACGCGCGTCGTCGAACGGCGCCACGTCGAACACCGAATCGTCGCTCATGCAAGGACTCCCCGGACGTCGAGCTCCGCGCGCAACATCCGCCGACCGCGATGGAGGCGGGAGCGGACGGTACCAATCGGAATGTCGAGCGCCGTCGCGATGTCCTCGTAGGTCTGATCGGCGACGTCACATAACACCAGGGGCACGCGGAACTCCTCGGGCAGGGCGTTGATCGCAGCTTGGATTTCGCTCGACAGTCCCGCGGCATCGGCGGCGTCGTCGGCGGCTTGTGTCGGCGGGAGTACCAGATCGGGATTCTCCGGCAGCTTGTGCACGGGGCGGCGTTTCTTGGCACGCATGTCGTCCAAGAACACGTTCGTCACGATCCGAGCCAACCATCCCTCAAGGGAACCCGGCTGATAGGTCTCGAGGCCGCGGCGCACGCGCAGCAGCGATTCTTGAACCAGATCCCGTGCGTCATCAACGTTGCCGGTCAAGCGGTACGCCACGTTGTAGAGGAACCGCCCATGATCACGAGCGACTTCTTCCCATGTGGGGACACCATCCGACGCCATGTCAACGACATCCGAGGGAGAACAAGTTCCCCATCAATCCCGATAATTCGGGAGATTGGGATAAAACGCTGCGGAGCCGCCTCGACTCAGGCGTCGGGCTTGGTGGTTCCGTCCGATTTGGAGGACTCGGAGGGCTCGTCCTTGGCGCCGTCTTCGAGGCCGGCTTTGAACTCCTTTTGGGCCTGGCCCAGGGAGCGGGCGAGCTTGGGGATCTTCGCCCCACCGAACAGGACGACGACAAGCGCCAAGACGATGAGGAGTTCAGGGGCACCGAGACCGAACATGGGGCGGTCGTCCTTCCGATCGTGGACCGGCCCAGACTACCCGGCCGTCGGGGCACGTTCCGCCGCACCCACTGCGTGGGCCAGGAGTTCGAGGTCGTCACGGTGTCCGAGATGGAACGGCACGGCGCCCACCCCGAGCATCAGGGTCTCCACGCCGAGGTCGCTCCACCCTGCGATCTGCTCCCGCACCTGGTCGACGGTGCCCACCAACCGGCCGCGCCGCCATTGGTCGAGCGAGACCCGGTCGAGCACGCCGCGCGGCGTACAGGTACGCAGGCGTTCGAACCGTCGCGCGAGATCGGCTTCGTCCTCACCGCAGAGCGCGTACAGACCGAGCGAGCACCACACCGATTCCGGATCACGGCCGATGCGCTCGCACTCACGGTCGAGCACTCCGCGTCGCTCCGAGTATTCCTCCGGCGTCCACACCCAGCACGTGTTCCAACCGTCGGCGCGTTCCGCGACGAGTCGGAGCAGACGGTCGCCCTTGCCGCCGATGAAGACCGGCGGGCGCGGGCGCTGCACCGCAGTCGGGAGGTTTCGTGCACCGTCGGTGCGGTGGTACCGACCATCGAACACCAACGGACCGCCGTCTTCGCCCAGCAGCGCCTTGAGCACCTCGAGCGCCTCGCGCAACCGCGCCAGCCGTTCACCCGGAGCGGGGAAGTCCATCCCGATCGCCGCGTACTCGGGTTCGTACCAACCGGCGCCGAGCCCCACATCAATGCGGCCGCCAGAAATGCGGTCGAGCGTGGCCAGCGCTTTCGCGAGCACCGACGCGGGACGCAGCGCTTCGCAGAACACCAACGCACCGAGGCGGATACGGTCGAGCTCACGCGCGAGTGCGGCCAGCGTGACGATCGGCTCGAACGCCGCCTCGGGTTCCGGGCTGCCGCCGTACTTGGCGATGTCGAGAAAGAGATGATCGCTCACCCAGAGGGAGTCGAAACCGCGATCTTCCGCGAGGTGCGCGACCTCGCGCACCGTCGCCCACGACAGCGGTCGTTCGCCCACGATCGAGAAGTCGTAGTGAGGAAGTGCCAGCCCGAACCGCACGGGCTGACTCTAGGAGCCCGGCTCAGATCCGGCGCGGTTTCGCCATCCAGCAACAGATCCGTGGACAACCCCAGCCATCCGCGCGCAGAACACCTCTACCCTGGCGGCGTGCTCGAGACCGTCGTCAATGTGTCCGAGGGGCGGGACCGCAGGATCATCGGCGCCATCGGCGCGGCTGCGGGTACGGCATTGCTCGACGTGCACTGCGACCCGGATCACCATCGCAGCGTCTTCACCATTGCCGCGACCGACGCTGGGCGCACCGAAGCGGCGACCCGTCGGCTCGTCGACGTTGCGTTCGAAGATCTCGATATCCGCGACCACGCCGGCGTCCATCCGCGGCTCGGCATCGTGGACGTCGTTCCCTTCGTCGCGCTCGGAACCACGCCGCCCGACGTCGCGGTGTCCGCCGCACACGCCTTTGGCGACTGGATCGCCCGCGCTCACGCAGTGCCGGTGTTCTTCTACGACGATGCCGCGCCGGACCAGCAAACGCTGCCCACCGTGCGGCGCGACGCGTTCCGATCGCTGATGCCCGACCGCGGACCCAAAACGCCGCATCCCACGCTCGGCGCGACCGCGGTGGGTGCCCGGGCGCCGATGATCGCGGTGAACGTGGAACTCGCGACCTCGAACATCGCGATCGCGCAACGCATCGCTCGAGAAACCCGTGAACGCGACGGCGGCCTGCTCGGTGTCCGCGCCCTCGGCTTGGCGCTCGAGACGCGTAGCACCGTGCAGGTGAGCATGAATATCGTCGACCTCGGGGTGACGAGTCTCGAACGCGCGTGCACCGAGGTGCACGACCGGGCGCGCCTCGCGGACGTCGCGACGGTGCGCGTCGAACTCGTGGGTTTGGTGCCCGCGAGTGAGATCACGCGGAGCTCGCCGAGGTTCCTTGCGTGGTCGGGCCTCAGCGAACGCGACACCATCGAGGCGCGCGTCCGCCCGGCCTGATTCGCCCGGCCCGACCGACGACGCGGCCCCTACGCGGTTGCGGCTTGCGCGGCGCGACGCGCCAAGGCGCGCTGACGACGCAGACGGCGACGCTCCCGCTCGCTCAATCCACCCCAGATACCGAACTTCTCACCGTTCACGAGCGCGTACTCGAGACAATCGAGGCGAACCTCGCAGTTCGAGCACACCGACTTCGCTTCCCGGGTGGACGCCCCTCGTTCCGGGAAGAACAGGTCCGGATCGACCCCCAGGCAGTTGGCCCTCTCCTGCCAGCGCTTATCCCCCGATTCACTTGCCTGAACATGCGCAACGATCATTTCTCTCACCGGCGCTCCCCTCATCCGATATGACGCCGA
The DNA here is from genome assembly GCA_025357995.1 of Acidimicrobiia bacterium. GTDB lineage: Bacteria > Actinomycetota > Acidimicrobiia > IMCC26256 > JAENVU01 > JAENVU01. The sequence continues at coordinate 6,837 of JANYLF010000091.1, forward strand.
TGGCACGTAATGACGCCTGTGGAATTACAACAGTGTTACTTTGCCAGTGGAAAGCGGCCGATGCAAGTGGAAGATGCTGTTTCGGCCCGAAATCCCGGAGACGAGGCATTCCGGCGGCCGTGAGACGCGTCGTTAGACCGGCGCGCCGTGGCGGGCGAGTACCGCGCGGATCACGTCCACGAGGTCGTCGGGCTCGAACGGCTTCGTCACGTACTCGTCGGCGCCGAGCTCCGCCGCGCGAGCGCGGTCGGTATCGCCAGATTTGGCGGAGCACACCACCACACGCGGATGGGTCGGGCGGCCACCGAGTTCGGCCAGCACGAACCAGCCGTCGAGTACCGGCATCATGATGTCGAGCACCACGAGATCGGGATGTTCGTCGTCGACGCGTCGGAGCGCCGTCTCACCGTCGGCCGCAAGCAACGGATCGAAGCCTTCGGACTCGAGGATGAGGCGCAACGTGAGGAGCACGTCGGGTTCGTCGTCGACGATCAAGATCTTCGGACGTTCAGACATGCGCGGCCTCTCGACGCGGCTCGAGCACGAAGTTCGTCCGAAGCGCGACGCGGAACGCCGCGCCGCCGCCCGGCGCGTCTTCGACCCATACCGAGCCACCGCACGACTCGACCAAGCCGCGGACAATCGACAAGCCGAGTCCCATCCCCGGCTTCGTGCCGTTGGGATCCGACCGATAGAACCGTTCGAAGATCCGCTCTCGCTCTTCCGGGGCAACCCCCGGCCCGGAGTCGATCACGGAGAGCACGACCTGGTCATCGGACACCTGCACGGCAACGCGCACCGGATCCGCGCCGTACTTGTGCGCGTTCTCGATCAGGTTGGTGAGCACGCGGCGTAACGCCTCCGGCTCCGCGCGTACCGAGCACGAAGCCGGCAGCTCGACGTCGACCGGTCGACCGGCCACGTTGGAGTCGAGCGCGGTCAGGCGGATGAGCGCACACAAATCGATCTGCTGCATCGTCAGTCGGTTCGCGTTTTCCTGCATTCGGGCCGCGACGAGCATCTCCTCGACCATCGCCTGGAGCCGGCCCGACTGGCGATCGACCACGTCGAGCAGCTCTTCACGCTGGGCGGCGAGGTCCGTGCGGCGAGACGCCGCCACCGCGCCACGGATGGACGTGATCGGCGTGCGGAGTTCGTGACTCACCGACGCCACGAACTGCGATTTCATCCGATCGGACTCGAGCAACTTCGCCACGTTGGCACGTTCGGCTTCGTACAACCCGGCCTTGGCCGTCGCCGCCGCGACCGGCTCGGCAAACAGACTGAGGACGGAGAGGTCGTCGTCGGTGAATCCGGCACCCTTGGCCGCGAGCACCGTGAGCACTCCGAGCAGTTGACCGCGGTTCACGAGCGGGACACACATGGCGCCACCAAGCTCGAGGTTGGCGTCGAGCGCGCCACCCACATCGGCGGCGGCAAACTCCTGGCTCACCAAGAGCGGCTCACGACTCTGCGCCACTCGACCAACGATCGACTCGCCGAGACGCACCCGCGCGTCACGCGCAATGCCTTCGCCGCGCACCGCGACGACGCGCAAGATCGTTTGGTCTTCGAGCAACATCACCGAGCCGCCGACCCCTCCGAGAAGCTCCAGCGCGTTCGCGAGGATCGCGTCGAGCACGTCGTCGAGATCCATCACCGAGTTGAGCGCCTTGCCGGCGTTGAAAAGCGCAGTGTTCATCTGAAGTTGGAGCGCCATCGTGTTGCTCAACAGACGCTCGTCGACCAACAAGCGCGACAAGCGATGAAGATGCACTTCCTTTTCCACCGCGTAGATGCAGAAGGCGACCGCGAGGACGCCGACCCCGCCCGCGAGTACCAGCGGCTGGCCGGTGACCCAGCTCACGTTGCCGGTCGCGCCCGAGATCGTGAGGGCGGCCAAGCCGACCGAGATCATCACCACGATCATGATCGACCACAGCTGCAATCGACGACGTTCGACCATCTCGATCGAAGGCGCGTGATCGTGCAGGCCGGCGACGCGCGCCTCGTGGCGAATGCGCTGGCTGATCTCTACAGGGAGCTGGTCCATGGGGCCTCTCGGGTCTCGCCGGTGCATCGACCCGGAGGCGATCCGCCTTGAGACCCAGCCTGACCAGCCCCTCTGACCCCGCGGCGGCGCAGATCAGGGCGCCGCGCGTCAGACGAGCGCCGCGTAGGGCGGGGCCGGGTCGTACTCCATCGCGTATTGGGTCACGCGGGCGTGCTCCACCGACCAGATCTGGCCGACGAGCCACAGCGACATATCGATCCCTGCGCTCACCCCCGCCGAGGTCACGAGGTTGCCATCTCGGACGTACCGGACGTTCTCGAGGACGGTCAGGTCGGGCGCAAGGCCCCGCAGCTCCTCGATCGCACCCCAATGGGTGGTAACCCGCTTGCCCTTGGCCGGCCCCGCGGCCTCGAGGACGAAGGAACCCGTGCACACGCTCGTGACCCAGTTACATGCCGGCGCGACCCGTCGGACGAAATCGAGCATGGCCGGGTTCTCACGCTCGCGGCGGCTGCCGTGACCGCCCGGGATGAGGAGCACATCGAGTTCCGGTGCATCTGCGAATGTGTGGTCGGGAAGCACGCGCAACCCTTTGGCGCACCGCACCGGTTCCGCGCGCTCGGCAATGGTCACCACGATGTCGCCCGCTTGGCGCGCCATCGTGAACACCTCCCAAGGCCCGGCCCAGTCGAGTTCTTCGCAATCGTCGAACAACACAATCCCGGTGGTCACCATTGGATCTCTCGTCTCCTGCTAAGCGGTCGCCGCGACGCGGAAGCGACGGCGATAGTCGGTGGGCGCGACGTTCAGCGCGCGGAGGAACGATCGACGCAACGTCTCGGATGAGCCGAAACCGCACTCGCGCGCCACGGCATCGACACCGGAATCGGATTCCTCGAGGCGCCGGCGCGCGGCCTCCACTCGGGCCCGCTCGACGTACCGGGCCGGTGTCATGCCGGCCGACGCGGCAAAGACGCGCGCGAAATGGCGCTGACTCATGGCGGCGCGCTGCGCCAGCCGCGCCACCGAGAGATCGTCGGCCAGGTGATCGACGATCCAGGCCTGCACCTCCGACACGTCGTCTCGATCGGTCGACTGCGTCAGAAGCGCGGCACTGAACTGCGACTGCCCGCCCGGGCGCTTGAGGAACACCACGAGCTGGCGGGCCACGGCCATGGCCGCGTCATGGCCCAGGTCTTCCTCCAGCAGCGCCAACGCCAGATCGATTCCCGCGGTCACACCGGCGGAGGTCGAGATCCGGCCGTCGCGTACGAAGATGGGATCGCGTTCCACGGTGACGTTGGGGTAGGTACGCGCGAACTCGTCGCACGCACTCCAATGCGTGGTGGCGCGGCGACCGTCGAGCAGGCCGGTGGCCGCGAGGATGAAGGCACCCGAACACACCGAAGCCACGCGACGCGACTGCTTGGCCACCCGCACGATGTGTCGGAGCAGCTCCGGACTGCCGGAGACCGCCGAGATTCCGTCCCGATTCCCGCCCGCGATCACGAACGTGTCGACCGGCCCGACGATGTCGGCCAGGCCGAGGGTGGAGACGAGACCGAGGCCGCTCATGGTCCGCACCACGCCGGCTTGCGGCGCCACCACCTCGACCGTGTATCGAGGGCCCCCGGCCACACGCTCGGGCGTACAAAACACCTCCAGCGGCCCGACGACATCGAGACTCTGGCCGCCTTCGAACGTGAAGATCACCACTCGCCGCATGCATCCATCATGAAGGAGTGGCACGATGGCTGCAATACCTATATCCCCACTATTCCTGCCATCTCCCCGCTCTTGGCCCTTCGGGCCGGGCCGCTCGGGCCACGCTTCGCGTCGATCTTGGACGGTCCGTCCGCGTCAGGACGGCTTCGCTCTTGCCCTTCGCTGCGACGAGTCGCGTCTACTACGCGCTTCTGCGGTGGGCGCGGCGTTGTTCGAGGAAGTCGACCAACACGTAGTCGCCGAGGGTGTCGGCGGAGGTGAAGAAGGCGCGGCCGCGATTCATCTGCATCATGCGCTTCACGAAGTCTTGGAGGTACGGCGACTCGTCGAGCATGAAGGTGTTGATGCGAATGCCGGCGCGGGTGCAGCGGCGAACTTCGCGCAAGGTCTGCTCGATCGTCGCATGCGACGGCGGGTACTGGAAGACGGCTTCGTCACCTTCGATATGAGCGGTTGGTTCGCCGTCCGTGACCATGATGATCTGTTTCGTGCCGGATTGCTTTTCGAGCTGGGTCCGCGCCAGTAACAACGCGTGCTGCATGTTGGTGCCCCACTCGAAGTCCCAACCCA
>JANYLF010000104.1 GCA_025357995.1 Acidimicrobiia bacterium
CGCGAACGGAACGTGCAACGCGTCGAGTCCGCGCGGTATCGCCAGCATCGGGGCCGGCCGGATGGTCGCCAGACAGGCCCGACACATCGGTTCCGCGCGGGAACCACAGCCCGGACACCGGGCCGGGAACACCATCGCCGCGAGCGTCGAGGTCATGACGCGGACGCTAGCGAGGGGGTGTGACAGCTCCGCCGGACCACCGCTCGGTCCCACGAACTGACGCACGAAACGCGTGGAAAACCGCGCGTTCTTGGAGCCGGAAACGACGCGAAGGTCGGGATTCCGGGCCGTCCGCCACTATCCTGCGCACGCAATGTCTTCTCCAAAGCGAGACGCCTCGTCTCCCAACACGAACGGGACTCGCCGCGAAGTAGGGCTCGCCTGGGCGATCCACGCGCTCACCGCGAGTGGTGTGCTCCTCGGCGCCGCGGGCCTCGAAGCCGTGGTGCGCGGCCATCCCCAAGCGGCGATCGTCTACCTCATCGCGGCGATGATCGTCGACGGGGTCGACGGTCCCATTGCGCGGGCCGCCAAAGTCGCGGACGCGCTGCCCGGGATGGACGGCAACATCCTCGACCTCGTCGTCGACTACCTCACGTGCGTGATGTTGCCCGTCGCGTTCATGGCGTACTTCCACGCGTTTCCGCACGGTTGGACCGTGGTCCTCGGCGCGCTGATTCTCTTCACCGCGGTGTTGTGGTTCGCGCGCACCGAGCTCATGACCGAAGACCACTGGTTCCGCGGCTTCCCCGCGATTTGGAACCTCGTGGCGCCCACGTTCTTCCTGTTGCGGAGTCCGCAGTGGGTGAACATCGTTGTCACGATCGGGTTGTGCATCCTCACACTCACGAACGTGAAGTTCGTCCACCCGATGCAAGTGCGCGAGAAGCGCGTGATCAACATCGCGGTCACCTCACTGTGGTTGCTCGCGATGTTGATCCTCACGCTCACGTGGAGGACCACCTATCTCCCGTTGGAGATCATCCTCATCGCCGCGCCCGCATGGTTCGGCTTCATCACCGTCCAGCGCACGCTGCGGAAGGATCTGCCTACCTAGTAGCGGCAGTGCTCTGGCCTAGTAGCGATAGTGCTCGGGCTTGTACGGGCCGTCGGCGGGGATGCCGAGGTAGCCAGCCTGCGCGTCGGTGAGCCGAGTGAGCTTCACGCCCAGCTTGTCGAGGTGGAGGCGCGCCACTTCCTCGTCGAGGTGCTTCGGCAGGGTGTACACCTTGCGCTCGTAGAAATTCGGGTGGCCGAAGATCTCCATCTGCGCCATCACCTGGTTCGTGAAGCTGTTCGACATCACGAAGCTCGGGTGACCCGTCGCGCAACCAAGGTTGAGCAACCGACCTTCGGCCAGCACGATGATCGAGTGGCCCGGCTGATCCTTGGTGGCAGCAAACTTCCACTCGTCGACCTGCGGCTTGATGTTGATCCGCTCGACACCCGGCGTCTTCGCAAGGCCGGCCATGTCGAGCTCGTTGTCGAAGTGACCGATGTTGCCGAGGATCGCGTTGTGCTTCATCCGTCCCATCTGATCGGCCGACACGATCATCGTGTTGCCGGTGGTGGTGATGATGAGATCGGCGTCGGCGAGGACGTCTTCGAGCGTGGTGACCTGATAGCCCTCCATCGCCGCCTGCAACGCGCAGATCGGGTCGATCTCGGTGATGATCACACGCGCGCCTTGACCGCGGAGTGACTGCGCACAGCCCTTGCCCACGTCGCCGTAGCCACACACGACCGCGACCTTGCCCGCGAGCATCACGTCGGTAGCGCGACAGATGCCGTCGACGAGCGAGTGCCGACACCCGTACAGGTTGTCGAACTTGCTCTTGGTCACCGAGTCGTTCACGTTGATCGCGGGGAACAGCAGTGTGCCGGCCTCGGTCATTTGGTAGAGCCGATGCACACCAGTGGTGGTCTCTTCGGTGACACCTTGGATGCACGTGGCCATCTTGTGCCAGCGCTGCGGGTCCTCCGCGAGTGCGCGGCCGAGGGTGGCGAGCACGACTTCGAACTCTTCGGAGTCCGCGGTCGACGGGTCGGGAACCGCGCCGGCCTTCTCGAAGTCGACGCCCTTGTGGACGAGCAGCGTCGCGTCACCACCGTCGTCGAGGATCATGTTGGGACCGTCGTGGTCGGGCCACTCGAGCGCGCGCTCGGTGCACCACCAGTACTCCTCGAGCGTCTCGCCCTTCCACGCGAAGACCGGGACGCCGGTGACCGCGATGGCCGCGGCGGCGTGATCCTGGGTGGAGAAGATGTTGCACGATGCCCAGCGCACGTCGGCACCGAGCGCCGTGAGCGTCTCGATGAGCACTGCGGTCTGGATCGTCATGTGGAGCGAGCCGGTGATGCGCGCGTCCTTGAGGGGTTGCGTCGCGGCATAGCGCTCACGCAGTGCCATGAGGCCGGGCATCTCGTGCTCGGCGAGTTGGATCTCCTTGCGGCCGAAGTCGGCCAGGGTGAGATCGGCGACCTTGAAATCGCCAGCTTCGGGATGGCCAGTGGACGGACGTGCTTCAGTGGTTGTCATGCGGGTTCCTTCTCTTCGAACGGCGCGACGCCCCCGGATCCGCGTTTGGGAATCCGATGCGTACGAGACCGTTTGCCAGAGTCGGCCCGGATCACCGGATGACAGCCCCAACGGGAGCCCGACCAGACCCACAGGTTAGCCCAAGGTCCGAGTCAGGCGTCCCAGCCGCGGCCCGGGGCGTTGCGTACGTCCTCGGTTTCGTCCGAACGGGCATAGTCGTCGTCCAGGCGATACGTAGTGCCAATCTCCGGGGTGGAGACCTCGAGGATGTCACAGTCGGTGATGCCGACGATTCGGTGCCGTTGGCCGATCGCGCACGAGTAGCCGAGACCGGGTTGGAGTTCGGTCTCGACCATCTCGCCAGTGTCGTCGTCCCACAGGACCTTGGCCCGACCGCTCATGAGGAACCAGGACTCCAGCTTCTCGTCGTGCAGTTGGAGTGAGAGCCGCTTCCCCGCATTCACGTGGAGGACCTTGCCCACGTACGGACGGTCCGCCGGTGTCCAGTGGATCTCCCACCCCCACGGCTTGTCGACGCGACGCGCGTCGCCGACTGTCGTGAACGTGTTGGGGTCGCCGGTGAACGGAAGCTCAGTCATCGGCTTGAGCGAGCGCGGCCTTCAGGGCGGCAATGGCCGGGATCGGTCCGGGGTCGACGTCGTTGTCCAACGCGAGATAGCAGCTCACCCAATCGCCGAGGTACATGAGGTCGAGCAGGTGAGCCAGGCGGCCCTCGCCTTCGGAGCGGACCTCGATCACGCGGGCGACACACTCTTCGATCTGGGCGCGAACGCCCGCGAAGCGCGGCTCCAGACGCTCGTGTTCGAAACCGTGGCGCAACTCGATCAGCGTGAGGAGCTGACGGGTTACGTCGCCGTGTTGACCGAAGCCGCAGATCTCGTTGTGGTCGAGCTCGGGATGCGTGTTCCAAAACGCGGGAGCCTTCGCGTTCTCGTTGACGTCGGCCTTCCAGCGCATTGCCGCGACCGCACCGAGCGCGCCACCGCCATAGACGAGCGGGATCGTGCGACCGATCTGACGCGCGATCTCCCGTGCGGGATTTGCGGCCCCACGGACGTCGGGCGCGCACTGCTCGCGCCGACGCGCCAACTGGTCCTGGGCACCCACGAGCAGTGCGTGCGCGTTCGGGAGCAGCCCCATGCGAAACAGCGCGACGAACATCGGCGCAGTCAGCGCGCCGAGCGCGGCGCGCGGCATGTATCCCGTCGGGCAGGCGACGTGGAGTCCGCCGCGGCTCGTCACCAACGATGCGAGCTCACCGCCGCCCGCGATGGCGACCACGCGCGCGCCCGCGTCGAGCGCGCCGGCGGTCATCGACAACGTCTCCTCGGTGCCGCCGGAGTACGACACCGCGAACGCCAACGTGTTGGGACCCACGAACGCGGGCGTGCGGTACTGCTTCAACACCGTGACCGGAACCGGCAGCGTGCCGTTCGCGACCGATGCCAACACGTCGCCGGATATCCCCGAGCCGCCCATACCCATCACCACAATGTTGGAAATGTCGGCGGCCGCGGGCAACGCATCGGCCGAGAGTGCCGAAGCCGCCGCCGCGTGCGCGTCGGTCAACTGTTCCGGCAACCCCGCAACCGCCGTGACAAAGTCGAGCGAATCAGTCACTCTGCAAATGTCGGTTGGATGCCGTCGGCTTCCGCCTTCGCCACCAGGCGAGCGTGTTCGGCGTCGCTCACCGTCTCCGCTTCGTCGACGAGCATGATTGGGATGTCGTCGCGAATCGCGTAGCGGCGCTTGAGCCGCGGGTTATAGAGCGCGCCCTCATCCTCGAAATACAAGAGCGGACCCTTGTCGTCGGGGCACGCCAAGATCTCGAGTAGCTGCGAATCGAGGGCCACGTTCTTCTCCTCAGGACTTGAGCGGATGGGACTCGGCTCGGATGAGCGCCAGCAATTCCTCGGTATGAGCATCGCACGCGGCGCGGTCGGCCGCTTCGAGGTTGAGGCGCAGGAGCGGCTCGGTATTGCTCGGCCGCAGGTTGAACCACCAGTCGCCGAGATCCACGGTCAAACCGTCGAGCCGATCCTGCTCCGCCCCGGCGAAGTGGGTCTCCACCGCGTCGATCACCGCGTTCGGGTCACCGACCTTCGTGTTGATCTCGCCCGACGCGGCGTACCGCTCGAAGGGCTTGCGGAGTTCCGACAACGGAACCCCCGCCTTCGACAGTGCTTCCAACACCACAATCGCCGCGATCGAGCCGGAGTCCGCGCGCCAGTTGTCGCGGAAGTAGTAGTGCGCCGAGTGCTCGCCACCGAAGATCGCGTTGGTTTCGGCCATCACTTGCTTGATGAACGAATGACCCACACGAGTGCGCACGGGCACGCCACCGCATTCGCGAATGACTTCGGGCACGGTCTTGGAACAGATGAGGTTGTGCACCACCGTGCCGCCCGGCGTGCGGGCCAACATCGACTTGGCCACGATCGCCGTCGTCGTCGAACCCGAGACCGGCTCACCGCGATCGTCGACGAGGAACACGCGGTCGGCGTCACCATCGAACGCGAGTCCGATGTCTGCGCCGGAATCGAGCACCGCCTTCTGGAGCGCGACGAGGTTCTCGGGTTGAATCGGGTCGGCCGGGTGATTCGGGAACGTACCGTCGAGCTCACCGAAGAGAATCTCGAGCTCGAAAGGCAGACCCTCG
>JANYLF010000118.1 GCA_025357995.1 Acidimicrobiia bacterium
GGAGGAGAACGAAGAGCGACTCTTCGCCAATCCGCGCAACGCCGCAGCCGGTTCGCTGCGCCAGATCGACTCGACCGTCACCGCGAGTCGGAACTTGTCGCTCTATTGCTATCAACCCGGTGCCGTCGAGGGCGGCCCGAAGTTGGCGAGTCACCACGAGACCCTGGAGTGGCTGCGCGAACTCGGCTTCCCCGTGAATCCTCACATCGAACGGCTGACCGATCTCGACGCGGTCCATGACTTCTGTGTCCGGATGGAGACCAACCGCCACTCGCTTGGCTACGAGATCGACGGCGCGGTCGTGAAGGTCGACTCGTTGCCGCAGCGGGCGGAGATGGGCACCACCAGCCGTGCGCCGCGGTGGGCGGTGGCGTTCAAGTTCCCGCCCGAAGAGAAGACGACGCGACTCAAGAACATCATGGTGAGCATCGGGCGGACCGGTCGCGCCACGCCGTTCGCGGAGCTCGAGCCGGTGTTTGTCGGCGGCTCGACGGTGCGAATGGCCACGCTCCACAACCCCGACGAGGTCGCACGCAAGGACGTGCGCGTCGGTGACACGGTCGTCGTGCGCAAGGCCGGCGACGTGATCCCCGAGGTCGTGGGCCCGGTCCTCGCGAAGCGCAAGAAAGGCGCCCGGCGCTGGAAGTTCCCCACCACGTGCCCGTGTGGGCTGAAGCAGCCGCTCGTGCAACTCGAAGGTGAGGTGGATCGGCGCTGCGTGTCGTCCGACTGTCCGGCCCAACGCGAGCAGAAGATCATCTACTTCGCGGGTCGGGGCGGCATGGATATCGAAGGCTTGGGCGAAGAGCGCGTTCGTCAGCTCCTGAATGCCGGCTTGGTGCAAGACGCCGGCGATGTCTTCTCGGTCACGCACCACCAGTTGATCGCGCTGGAGCGGATGGGCGAGATCTCCGCACGCAATCTCTTGGCCGCGATCGAGACATCGAAGTCGCAACCTCTCGCTCGCGTCATCGTCGCGTTGGGTATTCGGCATGCGGGACCCACCGCGGCCGCGGCGTTGAGCCGAGCGTTCCCCGATCTCGACGCAGTCATGACCGCAACGACGGACGGCCTGAACGCGGTCGACGGTGTGGGTCCGGTGATCGCGGAGAGCATCCAGGCGTGGTGCACAGTCCCTACCAACCAGGCGCTGATCGAGAAGCTCCGCCGCGCGGGCGTGAACTTCGCCGCGCCCGTCGTCGAGGCCCCGGATGTGGAGCAAACGCTCACCGGCCGAACATTCGTCCTCACCGGTGGGCTCGAGGTGTACACCCGCGAGCAGGCCGAAGCGCAGATTGCCGCGCGTGGCGGGAAGGTGACGAGCAGCGTGTCGAAGAAGACGAGCTACGTGCTGGTGGGCGAGAATCCCGGATCGAAGCTTCCGAAGGCCGAGGCCCTCGGAGTCACGTTGTTGAACGAAGACGCGTTCGTGCAGCTGCTCGAACACGGACCGCTCGAACCAGATCCAGACTGAGGAGTAGCCATGGTCGACAAATCCGCGATCGGCGCGACCGACGAACCGTTCACGATGGTGGTGGAGGCGGGCAAGGTGCGCGAGTTCGCCCGCGCCACGATGTCGGCCAGCCCCGAATACTTGGAGGGTCCGGATCCCGTGATCCCACCCACGTTTCTCACCACGGTCTCGTTCTGGTCACCGCCGGGTCGGTCGGTGTTCTCGAAGGTGAAGATGGACCTTCGGAGGTTGTTGCACGGCGGCCAGGAATACACCTTCCACGGCCCTCCGCCCGCGGTCGGTACCACCCTCACGGTGCAGACGCGCGTCGCCGACATCTACGAGAAGGAAGGCAAGCGCGGCGGAACTATGACGTTCGTCATCACCATCTCCGAGTTCCGCGACGAGTCGGGCACGCTCGTGGCCGAAGCGAAATCCACGGCCATCGAAACCGGGAAGCCCGCAACCTCGGAAGCAGGTGCCTGATGACCGGCTGGGAAAATCTCACCGTGGGCGCCGCGGCACCGGATCGCGAGTACGGCCCGATCTCGCGTACAGACATCGTGCAGTACCAGGGCGCGTCAGGCGACTTCAATCCCATTCACCACGACGACGAGTTCGCGCAATCGGCTGGATACCCCGGAGCGTTCTCCGTCGGGATGCTCCAGGCCGGGATCCTTGCGAGCTTCGCGACCGATTGGCTCGGCCCACGCAATGTGCGCACGTTCGGTGTGCAGTTTCGCGAACAGGTATGGCCGGGCGATGTGCTCGTGTGTTCGGGATCGGTCGTGGGTCGTGACGATGACGCGCGCACCGTTGATCTCGAACTCGTCGCGACACGCGTGGGTGGCGGCGCGGCGATCAAGGGCTACGCGACGTTCGTGGTCGAGTAGCCGCTACGCCTTCGCGACGAAGCTCCACGTGAACGTGCCGATCACGTTCTGCGTGCCCTGCGGTCGGTACTCCACGTGCACGGTGACCGGACCCGCGGGGTAGTTCGTGATATCCGTCGGCTGGTCCGGATGGCCGGGGTATTCACCGGGTTTGAACGTGAGCTGACCGAGCCCGGAGACGAAGCGCAGTTGATCGAACGGGATCGGCGTGCAGTTCTCGGGATTCGGCCCGCAGATCGTGATATCGCCGGTCAGGTCGTCACGCAGATCGACGGTGATCGGCGTGTTCGGTGGAACGATTGCGTTCTGTTGTGGGCTGAACGACTCCACCTCCTTCGGCTGGCGTTGGCTCGTCAGCAGGTTCGTGGTGTCGGCACTGCCGATCGCTCCCGCGATCAACGCGGCGACGAGGAAGAGTCCCGCCCCGACGATGGCGACCCGCTTCGGGTGCTGGAAGAGCGGCGGTTTGGGTGACGGTGCGACAGTTGCAGGCGTTGATGACCCGGCGGTACGGGCCGGGGTCGCGTGACCGTCATCCACGCTCCGCACGGTAGCGCTCACCTCTTCCGGGATAGTGATCGACCCGGCGCCGGCATCGGCACGTGGGTTCGGGTGCCGCGGATCCGGACAAACCGAGCGGTACCGTGGAGGGCATGGCCGGAAGCACTGTCGCCGACCTCGTTGGTCGCGTGCTCGCTGGTCGCTATCGCCTGCTGGGCGCAATTGGTTCAGGCGCGAGCGGACGCGTGTACGTGGCCGACGACGTTCGCCTTCGCCGTCGCGTCGCGGTGAAGGTGCTTCATGCTGCCCTGGCCGAGGACGCGGGCTTCCTCCGCCGGTTCCGGTCCGAGGCGCAACTCGCCGCGTCGTTGCATCACCCGAATGTGATGGCGGTCTACGACTGGGGCGAAGACGGCGTGCCGTTCATGGTGTTGGAGCTGCTCGCGGGCGGATCGCTGCGCGGCATGCTCGATCGCGGCACCCGATTGAGTCCGGCACAGGCTGCGCACGTCGGCGGCCAAGTGGCCGCCGCGCTCGAGTACGCGCACAGCCGAGGGCTCGTGCACCGCGACATCAAACCGGCCAACCTCCTCTTCGACGAACACGGCATCGTGCGCGTGGCCGACTTCGGTCTGGCCCGCGCGCTCGCGGAGGCGAGCTGGACCGAGCCGGCCGGAACCGTGCTCGGGACCGCCCGCTACGCCGCGCCCGAGCAAGCGACGGGCGCGGCCCTTGACGGTCGCGCCGACATCTACGCACTCGGTCTGGTGATCGTGGAGAGTGTGACCGGGACGGTCCCGCTCGTAGGTGACTCACCGCTCGGCACGCTGGGTCTGCGCCAAGCATCGGCGATCGACGTGCCCGAGAGTCTCGGCCCGCTCGCGCCCATCGTGGCCCGTGCGTGCGCGGCCGAGCCCGCCGATCGATACGCGACGGCCGACGAGATGCGCGCCGAGATCGCGGATGTTGCCGAGAGCCTCCCGCCGCCGGGGTCGCTCGCTCTCGCCGGCCTCGGCGAGGCCGGCGACGACCCACACCCGACGCAAGTCGTGCGGCCCCAAGTCGCGCCGCCGTTGTTCGACCAAGACGAGGTGGCGGTTCGCCCGACCGGGCGGCTCCCGGTCACGGTGGCCAACGTTCCTCGCCGCTCCCGATCGTCGGCCCCATTGGTGATGATCGGCGTCATCGTGGTGGCCATCGCCGCAGTCGCATTCGTGTTGGCTCGCCCCACTGCGGGCGCGACCAAAGCGGTGCCGCTCCTGATCGGTCAGAACAAGATCGATGCGCAGCAGGCGGCGTTCGGAGCGAAGTTCCTTTTCGACTTCGAGTTCCGTCGGTCGGATGACCCGAAGGGCTTCGTCATTTCGCAAAGTCCGGAACCGGGCGGCTTCCTCGCGGAGGGCTCCGCGATCCATGTCGTGATCTCTCAAGGCCCGAAACCGATCGCGATCCCCGACGTCGTGGGCAAAACCGAAGCGGAGATGCACACGCTGCTCGACCCGCTGTTCGTGCCGCACATCATCCCGACAACCGACGAGGCGGTGCCCGCCGGGCAAGTGATCAAGACGAAACCGGGGCGCATGGCGCAACCCGACGCGGCGATCGACGTATACCTCTCCACGGGTCCGAAGCCGCGCGTGGTGCCCAACGTGGTAGGCAAGACGTTCGACGAAGCCGCGGCACTGTTGAAGCAGAACCAGCTTGGCGCGAAACGGGGCGACGAGTTCAACGACACGATCCCCGTCGGCACCGTGATCCGGACGGATCCGATCGCGGGGGCCAACGCGGCGCGCGACTCGGCCGTCTTCGTGATCGTCAGCAAGGGTCCCGACATCGTGGTGGTGCCTGATTTCAAGGGCAAGACGATCGAGGAGGCGACCGCGCTCGCCGCGACGGCGGGCGTTCAAGTGCAGGCATCTGGAGTGGTGGGGGCCAAACACGCGGTGAAGGCCCAGGACGTCGACAAGGACACCAAGGTCAAGCGCGGCACCATCGTGACCATCTTCTTCTGATTGCGTGCGTTGGTTCACGTTGCGGTTGGGGTGCGTGAACGGTGATGTGCGTCGCGGGGCAGGAATCCCACTCTGGGTGGTGTGCACCGTATGTTCACCCTTCGTGAGGGAACCTCGATGCAAATGGCGATTCTGTGGGGCTACAGCCTGAGCACTCCGTCCCGGATTGAGCACTCTCCGTGGCAGAAATGGTCCGATGAGCTCCCTTGTTTGCCGACGATTGCACTCGATAATGACTGCGGAGAGTGAACCTCACAGGAGGTTCCGCGGAGGATCGAGATGCGTAGGCCGTCCAAGGGAGCAACGACGCACCCCACCCAGGTTCGTCCGGGGATGGGCTACGGCCGTCCGTTGCGTCCACGTCTGGACGGGATCGCGCCGGCCGACCTGGCCGAGCAGCTCCGCTCTGTGATGCGCGGCGAGGCCGTCGTCATCGATCTCGACGATCGGTCCTCGGTCACATCCTCGGACTCGCTCGCCTGATTCTGGTTCCCCGCTCGTAATCTGCGCGGATGGCTTCCGCCCGCCCGCCCGAGTTCGTCGGCGAGGCACCCGGTGGCGACGAAGTTCCCGTCGTCGGTTGGCCGTTTCTCTTCGAGCATCGCCTTCGCCGTTTCCGCACCGGCGACCGCGCGCCGTGGTTGGTTCTCGTCGCAGTGCTCACGGGCTTGTTCGCGACGGGGTTCAGTATCACGATCCTCGCGGTCTCGCTGCCGAAGGTCGCGAGCGATCTGCATTCGAGTCCGGAAGACCTCACGTGGGTAGTGACGGGACCGCTCCTCGGTCTCGCGTTGATGATGCCGCTGATGGGCAAGATCGGCGACACCCGCGGCCATCGGCGCGTGTACCTGCTCGGCTTCGCCGGATTCACGATCGGTGCCGCCGGTACCGCATTGGCATGGAGTGGCCCGGCGCTCATCGCGATCCGCACGATCGGCTCCCTTCCTGGTGCCGCGATCGGCCCCGCCTCGATGGCATTGATCATGCAGGCGTTCCCGGAGGAGGACCGCGTCAAAGCGATGGGGTGGTGGTCGCTGGTGGGCGCGGGCGCACCGGTGATGGGTCTCGTGGTGGGCGGTCCGGTCGTGGCGGCGTTGGGATGGCGGGTGATCTTCATCGCGCAAGTGCCGCTCTCGCTCGCCGCGCTCGGGTTGGCGTACTTCGTGCTGCGCGAGACGCCGCGGCGCGAGCGAGAACCTCTCGACCTTGCGGGCGCGGGCACGCTCGCGGGCGCGACCGTGTCCGCGTTGCTCGCGCTCACGATCGGAGCGCGGCTCGGCTACGACAGTCCGGTCGTGGTCGCTATGTTTGTGAGCGCGCCTCTCTTGCTGTGGTGGTTCGTGCGCATCGAAGGGCGCGCCGAGCAGCCGTTACTTCCGCTGCGGTTCTTCCGCACTCGGAACTTCAGCGCGTCGTTGGCCGCACAGTTCTGCGCCAACTTCGCGTACATGGGTGGCTTCATCGTGACACCATTGCTCGTGCAGTCGCGGTTTGGATTCACCGTGGCCGCGACGTCGTGGGCGATGGCGTGTCGCCCGCTCACGTTCAGCATCTCTGCACCCGGTTCCGGATACCTCGCGTCTCGCGTGGGTGAACGCCGCGCGGGACTCACCGGTACGTCCCTGCTCGTGTTGTCGATGGTGATCTTTGCGATCGCCAGTGCGACCGACACGGTGGGGCTCGTGTTCGCCGGGCTGGCGCTCTCCGGCCTGGCGATGGGCGCGTCGATGCCGTCGCTCGTGACAATCGTGGCGAACACCGTGGACGCGGGTGACCTCGGAGTCGCGAACGCCGCCCAGCAGATGGTGGGCCAGATCGGGACCGTCGCCGGCATTCAATTGTTGTCCACGATCCAGGGTGGTTCGGCGGACGGCCTGCCGTTCGCCGTGGCCTATCTCATCGGTGGGACTGTCGCCGCCGTCGGGGTGGTGGCCGCCGGGTTCATCTCACGTCGCGCTCGAGTGGCGCGCCTGATGGTCGCCGAGGCGGCGTGAGTCAGGCGGGCTGAGGGGTGGGACCCGGCGCGCCTACCGCGATGAGGTCGCAGTACCAGACCAGCGCGAGCGCGACGCCGGCGCCGAGCAACAACACGGTCGTGATGCCGAGCGGGTCGACGAGGAACCCGCCCACGAGCACGCCCAGCGGGACCGTACCGCCGAAGCTCATGATCCAGAGCGCCATGATCCGACCCCGCACCGCGTCTTGGAGATGCTCCTGGAGCACCGTCGAGAGCGCGGTGATCACCATGAAGTAGGCGAAGCCCAGAATCGCGACGGTCGGAAATGCCACGGCAACATCGCGGACGAGTGCGAATCCCGCCAGCAAGAACGCGAATGCGAACAACGCGCGACGCGCGACCATCGCCTTCGAGTGGTTGGCGAGGTAGGTGCCGACCGTGATCGCGCCGAGCGCGGCACCGAGCCCGAAGGCCGCGTAGAGGTACAGATAGGTGGAGCTCTTGTCCTTGATGCCGAGACTGTGCGCCGCGACCACCGGCATCAGCCCGACGAACATCAACGAGAAGAACGAGAAGACGGTCATCGTGATGAGGAGGCGCCGAAGGAGCGGATCTCGCCGCGCGATATTGAACCCGGAGAGCACCTTCTCCATCGGTCGTCCCAGCACGGGGTCGGGGTTCCGCGCCGCGTAGTGAGCGAGACTCAATCCCGCCACGGCGAACAGATAGGTCGCGGCGTTGATCGCGAACACCGGTCCGGGATTGCCGAAGACCGCGTAGAGCGGCGCGCCGATCGCGGGGCCGATGACACGAGAAAGGTTCATCTGCACCGACTGCAAGGACACAGCGCCCGAGAGGTCTTCGCGGGGCACCAGCGTGGGCAGGATCGCGCCCATCGCAGGCGCGCTGAGCGCGTTCGCGATGCCGATCGCGAGCACACACACGAAAATCCAGGTGGTCGAGGGGTGGTCGACGGCGGCGAGGCCAGCGAGCACGAAGGACAACAGCAGCTGGAGCACCTGCATGGTGATGAGGTAGCGGCGCCGGTTGACCATGTCGGCGATGACCCCACCGATCTGGCCCAAGAACAGGAGCGGTCCGAGTTGTGCGAAGAGCAGGAGGCCGACATAGCCCGGATCTCTGGTCAGCGCGAATGCGAACTGTCCGAGCAGCACGTTCTGCATCCACGTGCCGATGTTCGACGCGAAGGTGCCGCTCCAGACCAGCCGGAAGTCGCGGTGGCGCAGCGCGGCTTGCGCAGTGCCGCGCCGGAGCGCCCGATCGCCGTCGACGATGGCATCGGTGGCGTCGTCAGCCTCGGGGTCGTGCGCGCGCCGGAAGAGCATGATCGGCGCACCCTACGAGAGGCGCGGCGCGACACGATCGGGCAAAGCCGTGGTGACGGACGGGAGTGACCAAGTTCACGCGCCACGCGGCCGGTGATCCGGGGGTTGCTCAGAGTCGGATTGCCTGGAAGTGTGATGCGGGCCGAGCTGAGGAGGCCGCAATGGAAACCTGGGAGATGGTCGACGCCGAACGCGCCGAACTCGCCGATGTGTGCGACACGTTGACGACAGAACAATGGGACACGCAGAGCCTGTGTGCCAAGTGGCGGGTGCGAGACGTGGTGGGTCACTTGGTGGGAGGGGCCAATCTCGGCACCGGCCAGGCAATGGTGACGTTGGTGAAGTACGGATTCCGGTTGCGCGTGATGCTCGAGAAGACCGCGATCGAGGCTGGATCCGCTCCCACGTCCGAGCTCGCGTCGGAGATGCGCGGCGCAGTCGGCGGTCGGCGGAAACCTCCCGGGGTGAAGCCGGAAGGCGTTCTCACCGACACGGTGATCCATCAGCAAGACATTCGCCGGGCGCTGGGCGTACCCCGCACGATCGCGCCCGAGCACGTGCGTATCGCGCTGGATGAGACGGCCGGGACCTCGAACGGCCTGTTGCCGGGCAAGAAACGCATTGCCGGGCTCCATCTCCACGCGACCGACATGGACTGGGATATCGGCGACGCGACCGCGCCGGATGTCACCGGCACCGGCGAAGCGTTGTTGATGGCGATGGCTGGTCGCGCGGTCGCGCTCGCAGATCTTTCGGGATCCGGTGTCGAGACGCTGCGCGCTCGGCCTTAGACCGTCATCTCCTGAATCGCGTCGGTCAATGCCTGGTTTCCACCGGGCCCGCCGCCCTGTTGGGCCATCATCAGCTTGGTCATGTCGCCCTGGACCTTCACCTTGCCGGCCATGAACGCCTGCATGCCCGCCTGCTGGTTGCCCGAGACGAACACATCCTTGGCGGTCGCGTAGTCGGTCGTCAGGGTGACGTCGGCGACGTCGGAGTGGCCTTGGCCCATCTCGGCCTTGCCCTCGATCGCGCCCATGTGCAGTTCTCGCTCGCCCCACGGCGTGTCGGTGACGACCATGTTCAGCATCATGCTGGTGGTCGCGGGTGCATCGGCACCGTGCTCGACCATGAGCGCGGTGACCGAGATGAACCACTCGTCGGACAAGAACTCGGACTTCGCCACGTTGGCCTCCTGCATACAGAACGGTCGGGTCGGGGGAGATTATCGACGACAGCTCGGGCCCGTCGACCGCCCGACCATTTTGGCGTGACGAGTCGCCGTCTACATTGCCCGGATGGCCGACGGCGCCCGCGTGGAGCGCATTGAGTCCCACGTTCGCAACCCGAAGTGGCAGAGCGCGCCACTCATCATCGACATGTCGATTTGCATCAACTGCGACACGTGCATCCGGCACTGCCCGCCGCAGTTCGGGGCGATCTTCAACCACGGCATCGACGTGATCATCCTCCCCGAGCTGTGCTCCGGGTGCGGGAAGTGTTTGCCGCCGGTCTGTCCGGTGAACTGCATCTACGAAGACCCGGAGTGGGTCGCCTCCCCTGAGGACTGGTGGCAATACCCCGGCCGCAAGGACGACCCGTACCGATAACCCAACGACACCGCGCTCGTCGGATTGCCTGCGGTGTACGCACACAATCCGACGAGCGCCGGTGGGGATGGGATCCGTCTGAGACGGAACGGTTCGCGTTACGCGGCGGCGGTGCGGGTGGAGATGGCCTCGGCGCGGTTCGGGCTGTACTGGTAGTTCGTGATCAAGCTGACGGCGAGGACTGCGGCGCCGGCCACGATGTAGAAGACGCTGAGACCGGAGTCGCCGTCGCGGAAGTTGAGCGTGAACGGCGCGGCGATCAGGAGCGCGGCGGCGAGGTAGTCGCCGGCCGAGTGCACCGGGAAGGGCAGGACCTTGGCGACGCCGAGCGGGTACTTGGTCAGCATGCTCACCACGAGCACGACGGCACCGACGACCACACCGGTCGCGACCGCACCGGTGTGGTCGTCGGTGCCGTCGTGCTCGTGGTGAGCATGCTGACCAAGTACCCGCTCGGCGTCGCCAAGGTCCTGCCCTTCCCGGTGCACTCGGCCGGCGACTACCTCGCCGCCGCGCTCCTGATCGCC
>JANYLF010000121.1 GCA_025357995.1 Acidimicrobiia bacterium
TTCACCCGGCCGCCACGCACGAGCACGATCGAGTGCTCCTGGAGGTTGTGTCCGATCCCCGGGATATAGGCCGTGACCTCAACCCCGGTGGTCAAGCGAACGCGAGCCACCTTGCGCAACGCGGAGTTCGGCTTCTTCGGAGTGGTGGTGAACACGCGTGTGCACACGCCCCGACGTTGGGGGGAACCCTTCAACGCCGGCGTCTTCGACTTGTCGGTCTTGCTTTCCCGGCCCTTGCGGACCAACTGGGCGATCGTGGGCACAGCACTCCTGGCAGTTGCGGGTCCCAAGGACCCTCGTGACGTCGAGCGCCGAGAGGCGCACCAACCTGCACGGCCCGAGAGACCGCACAAACCCGGGAAGGCTACGCCTTGGGGCGGCCCCGGATCAACTCAAACTGTCCCAACCATTCGGTGATGTCGCCCAATGGCGATATCACCGAACAATCGCCGCATACACGTGCGATTCGCTATTCGCCGGCGGCAGCTTCTTCCGGCTCGTGACTCGCCGCTTCCGGCTCCGACACCAAACTCAACCCCGCCGGTGGTGCAAACGGGTCGGTGGCCACGCTCGGTACCAGGAAGCTCGGGTCGTCCGGCTCGCTCCGGGTGGCGAGACTCGCCCGCAACCGCTCGGCCAGATCCATGGCGTCCTCGTCGCTGGAGTAGTACTCCATCGGCTGGTAGTCCGGCGCGCTGGTCCCGACGTCGCGGTAGCGCGGCATGCCGGTACCAGCGGGGATGAGCTTGCCGATGATCACGTTCTCCTTGAGTCCTTCGAGGCCGTCGTTCTTGCCCTCGATCGCGGCCTCGGTGAGAACGCGGGTGGTCTCCTGGAATGACGCAGCCGACAACCACGACTCGGTCGCGAGCGATGCCTTCGTGATTCCCATGAGCTCGGGGCGACCCTCGGCCGGGCGCTTGCCCTCGGCCACGAGACGCTTGTTCACGTTCGCGAACTCGCGAGCGTCGGCCTTCTGACCGGGTAGGAAGCTGGAATCACCGGGATCGGAAACGCCGACGCGCCTCAGCATCTGGCGCACTATGACCTCGACGTGCTTGTCGTGAATCGACACACCCTGTTCCCGGTACACCTTCTGCACCTGATCCACCAGGTACTGCTGGGTGGCGCGGATGCCCTCGATGTCGAGGATCTTCTTCGGGTCACGCGAACTCTTCACATCACCGGTGAGCTGCGCGCCGGCGATGACCTCGGCGCCGTCGACGATTCCGGGCGCAAGGTGCGTCCGCATCGACACTGCGTGGATCTCTTCTTCCGCGTCGTCGCTGACGACCGTGAGTGTGCGCTCGCCCTTCTCGTTCTCGCCGATGCGCACCACACCCGACGATTCGGCGAGTACCGCCGCGCCCTTCGGCGTACGAGCCTCGAAGAGCTCCACGACACGCGGCAGACCGTGAGTGATGTCCTCACCTGCGACACCACCGGTGTGGAATGTCCGCATGGTGAGCTGCGTACCCGGCTCACCGATCGACTGCGCCGCGATGATGCCGATGGCCTCACCGAGGTCGACGATCTTGCCGGTCGCGAGCATCGTGCCGTAACAGAAGCTGCAAATACCGGCGCGGTACTTCTCGTCCTCGATCACACCGTCGTTGTCGGCGGCGTCGACCTCTTCGGCCAGGTGGCGGGGGTACTCACACGTGAGCACCGATCGCACCCGCACCCGCGTGACAAGCGTGTCCTGGACGAGCACCTCGAGGACGTCTTCGTTGACCTCGGTGTTGCGAGGCACCACCGTACCGTCGGCCAGCGTGACGTCTTCCGACAGCACCCGACTCATCAACGACGTCTCGATGAACCGGACGTGATCCGGATCGTTGGTGACGTTCTCGACCCAGATGCCACGGGTCGATCCGCAGTCTTCGTCCCGCACGATGAGCTCCTGCGCGACGTCGACGAGTCGACGGGTCAGGTAGCCGGAGTCGGCGGTACGAAGCGCGGTGTCGGCCAGGCCCTTGCGCGCGCCGTGGGTGGAGATGAAGTACTCGAGGACCGACAGACCCTCACGGAAGTTGCTCTTGATCGGCCGCGGGATGATCTCACCACGTGGGTTGGCCACCAGACCACGCATACCGGCGATCTGACGCACCTGCATGACGTTCCCACGAGCACCCGAACCGACCATCATCTCGATCGGGTTGAACTGCTCGGCCTTCTGCTCGGCGAGCATGGCCTCGGTGACCTGGTTCGTGGCGTCGGTCCAGATCTCCACTTCCTTCTGGCGACGCTCGTCGTCGGTGATAATGCCGCGGTCGTATTGCTGCTCGACCTTGTCGGCTTCCTTCTCGTGCTTGTCGAGAATGCCGGCCTTGGCCACCGGCGTGCGCACGTCGGCGATGGAGATGGTGAGACCCGCACGCGTCGAGTAGTCGAAGCCGAGCTCCTTGAGTCGGTCGAGGCTCGCCGCCACTTCCGACTTCGTGTACTGGTCCACCAGCAGCCCGGCGATGTCGGTGATGTCACGCTTCTTGACGACGCGGTCCTGGAACGTGAAGTCCGGCGGAAACGCCTCGTTGAACAGCAACCGTCCGAGGGTTGTCTCGACCATCACGGTCGCGTCGCCGTTGGTGCCCATGCGCCGTACGACGATGCTGGCGTCACCGGCGGGGTTCGTGACCCAACCTTTCGCGTCGTCCCAGAGCTGACGGGACGGGAACACGTCCTCGGGGAACCGACCCGCACCCATGCGGACCTTGATCGGCGCGTGGATCGACAGCTCGGGAACCGCCGCGCCATCGCGCAACTCGTGCGCCATGCGGGCTTCTTCGAGGGTGCTGAACACACGACCGGCACCGGGCGCTTCCGTCACGACTTCCGTGAGGTAGAACGCGCCGATGATCATGTCCTGGCTCGGCACCGCGATCGGACGACCGTGCGCGGGCGACAAGATGTTGTGCGCCGACAGCATGAGCAAACGCGCTTCGGCCTGAGCCTCCGCCGAGAGCGGAAGGTGCACCGCCATCTGGTCACCGTCGAAGTCGGCGTTGAATGCCGCGCACACAAGCGGGTGGATCTGGATGGCCTTACCCTCGACGAGTACCGGCTCGAACGCCTGAATGCCGAGGCGGTGAAGTGTCGGGGCCCGGTTCAGGAACACCGGGTGCTCCTTGATGACTTCCTCGAGGACATCCCACACCTGGGGACGCGAGCGTTCGACCATCCGCTTCGCGGACTTGATGTTCTGCGCGAACTCGAGGTCGACGAGACGCTTCATCACGAACGGCTTGAACAGCTCGAGCGCCATCTGCTTGGGCAGACCGCACTGGCGGAGCTTGAGCATCGGGCCGACCACGATCACCGAACGACCGGAGTAGTCGACGCGCTTGCCGAGCAGGTTCTGACGGAACCGACCCTGCTTGCCCTTCAACATGTCCGAGAGACTCTTGAGCGCGCGGTTGCCCGGGCCCGTGACCGGACGACCACGACGTCCGTTGTCGAACAGTGCGTCGACGGCCTCCTGGAGCATCCGCTTCTCGTTGTTGATGATGATCTCGGGAGCGCCGAGGTCGAGGAGTCGCTTCAACCGGTTGTTGCGGTTGATGACGCGGCGGTACAAGTCGTTGAGGTCTGACGTGGCGAACCGACCACCGTCGAGCTGCACCATCGGGCGCAGGTCCGGTGGGATCACCGGAACCGCGCGCAGCACCATGCCCATCGGCGAGTTGATCTGACGACCCGCGTCGTTCTTGCGGTTGAACGCCGAGATCACCTTGAGGCGCTTGATCGCCTTCGCCTTGCGCTGGCCCTTGGCCGTCGCGATGGTCTCCTTGAGCTCCACCTCTTCGGCGGAGAGGTCGAGCCGCGAGATGAGGTCTTCGACCGCTTCCGCGCCCATGCCGCCGGCGAAGTAATCGGACCACCGGGCGCGAATTTCGCGCCACACGCGCTCGTCGTCGATGAGCTGCTTCGGCTTCATCGTGCGCATCGCGTCGTAGACCGACTTCAAGAAGTCGAGGTCGAACTGCGTGCGTTCGCGGATCTCCTCGACGTCTTTCTCGTTCGCCTTCCGGAGCTTGTCCATGTCGGCCTTGCGGCCGCCTTCACCCTCGGAGGTCGCGAGGTCGCCTTCGAGCTCCTGGAACCGCTTCTCGATTTCGATGTCGCGGCGCTTCTCTTCGTCGCCCATCTCGGCCTTGATCTCGGCCTCGATCGACGGCAGATCCGTGTGCAGCTTCTCGACGTCGACCCAGGTGATCAGGTGCGCGGCGAAGTAGATGACCTTCTCGAGGCTCTTCGGTGCGATGTCGAGCAGGTACCCCAACCGGCTCGGAACACCCTTGAAGTACCAGATGTGAGTGACCGGCGCGGCGAGTTCGATGTGGCCCATCCGCTCGCGGCGGACCTTGGAACGCGTGACCTCGACGCCACAGCGCTCGCAGATGATGCCCTTGAATCGCACCCGCTTGTACTTGCCGCAGTAGCACTCCCAGTCCTTGGTCGGACCGAAGATCTTCTCGCAGAAGAGTCCGTCCTTCTCGGGCTTGAGCGTGCGGTAGTTGATCGTCTCGGGCTTCTTGACCTCGCCGTAGGACCACGTCGTGATCTGTTCCGGGGAGGCGATCGAGAGGCGGATCGCGTTGAAATCGAAGAAGTCGAGGGAGTCCGACTTCCTCTTCTTCTTGCCGCCGAGAGCGAGCTTCTTGTCCTTATCCTGGGTCGCGATGAAAGCCATGGTTATTTCCTCGCCGTTTCCTTCGCGTCTTCCTTCGAGGACTTCTCAATCTCCGTCTGGCCGTCCTGGCCGAGCTTGA
>JANYLF010000127.1 GCA_025357995.1 Acidimicrobiia bacterium
CGCCGTCGTCGGCACCCTCGACCTCGGATACCTCACCGGGCACGAACGCGACGAGATCGTCGATCCGGCCGACGCGCGCGCCGCGCCACCGCGGCGCAACCCGCATCCCCACGGCGAGCGCGGCGGGCGAACCGGCATCGACTGCGTGAAGCAGAGGAGTGGAGGCACCGTCGAGCCGGATCAGCGCGAACGCAAACGCGTGCTCGAGCGGGTGTTGTTCCGATGGAACGGGCACCCACGCCCACGACTCCACGGTGCCGTTCGGCCCCACTTCGACCATCTCGTCCACGGCGAGTTCCGCCCCGGTATGGGGGTCCCATTCGAGCGGCGGCACGATCACGCGATCGCCGGATCGGATGCCGAGAATGCGTCGCTCGGTGAGGCCGGTCATGAACATCCCGATCACCGGCCCGAGCGACCGTTTGTACGGGAACGTGATCGAGTTCTCGACGAAGCGTGTCAACGGATCTCCAGTCACGACGCGCCGACCGTCGACGCGTCCGTGATCATCACCCGTACGCAGCTCGCGGTGCCAATACGCACTCGACGCGCCCCGAGGGAGGCCATGATGGCCACTTCAGCGAGGAGAACGGCATGAGCGAATTCACCGTCAGGCCGATCGGTCACGTACGCGGCGGGCGCGATCAACCGATCGACGACAACTGGGACGCGGTCGCCGCGCGCATCGAGCTGGACCGATCCGTGGTTGACCCCGAAGCCACACTCGGGCTCGACGCGTTCTCGCACGTCGAGGTGATCTTCGTCTTCGATCGCGTCGACGAGAGCTCGGTGTGCCGCGGTGCCCGCCATCCACGCGGTCGGGACGATTGGCCACTCGTCGGAATCCTCGCCCAGCGCGCCAAGGATCGCCCGAACCGGATCGGGTCCACCGTGTGCCGGGTGCTCGCAGTGGGCCCGGGATGGGTCGACGTATCGGGGCTCGACGCGATCGACGGCACTCCCGTGGTCGACGTGAAGCCGTACATGCACAGGTTCGCGCCGCGCAATGAGGTCCGCGAACCCGCGTGGGCGACCGAACTCATGTCCGACTACTGGTAACGATGGAGCGCGCGCATGACCTCGCCGACGGTTGGATAGTCGCCAACACCGTCCGCGATGTACGACCACATCACGGTCCGATCGGTTGCGATCAACGCGACCCCCGAGAGGCGACGCCAATCGCCTGTGACGCGACCCTGGCGAGCGCCGCGCGCGTACGCGCCGAGGTACCGGCGAAGCGTCGACGGTCGCAACCACTCCCCGATCCCAACCCGCCCGATCCCCAACGCGCGATAGAAATTCGCGTCGGGATCGACGAGACACTCGAAGGGCAGGCCGTCGTGCATGAGCCGAGCAGCCTGCCAATCCGCGCCGGTGCCGATCACCACGACGGTCACATCACACGACTCGATCTCGGCACGAGCCTCACGCAACTGCGCCAGGAAATCGAGACACGGAATTCAGCCGTAGTAGCGAATCGCGACCACGAGCAGGGTCCGCTCGAGAAACGCGCCGAACTCCACTTCGGCACCGCCTGCCGTCTTGAGAGCAATCAGAGGAAGCGCCCCGCCGACTCGTGCCATACCTCACCTTGCCAACTCTGCGAGATGTAAGCAAGATCTCCGATCGCGTGAGTCGCGGGTTCGGTTGGGATCCCATCCGAGCAGGTCGGAGTCACAACGAAGAGGGAGACCGCCATGAGAGGTCGATCCATCATCATGGTGACGGTGATCGCCTTGATCGCGACCGCCTGTAGGAGTAGCGGGACCACGAGCGCGAATCCGGACTCGACGACCGCGCCGACGTCGGCATCGACCAAGACCGCGAACTTCGGCACGTTGAAGAACGTGTGCACGCCTGGCCACCCCTCCGGTTCGCCGACGATCGGCGTCACCCCCACCGAGGTGCATATCGCCACGTTCTCCGACCGCGGCTTCGTCGGACGACCCGGACTGAATCAAGAGTTGTTCGACACGGCCGATGTCTTCGCCGCATGGTGCAACGAGCGCGGTGGCATCAACGGCCGAAAGATCGTCGTCGACAAGCGAGACGCGGCACTCACCGAAACCAAGCCGCGCATGGTGGAATCGTGCGCGCAAGACTTCGTGATGGTCGGCGGCGGTGCGACCTTCGACCAAGACGGTGTGGAGACGCGCTTGAAGTGTCTCCTCCCCGACTTCTCCGGGTTCGTGGTCAGTGCGCCGGCCCGTGGCGCCGACCTCGTCATCCAACCGCTCCCAAACTCGATCAAGAGCCTCCAGATCGGCATCCTCAACTACCTCGCCGCACGGTTCCCCGCGGCGACGAAGCGGGCAGGCGTGCTCACCGGCGACATCTCCACCACGAAGGTGGTTGCCGATCAGAATGCCGAGGCGGCGAAGGCGATCGGGTGGAACATCGTGTACTCCGACGCGTACCCCGCGGCAGGTCTCGCCGACTGGACTCCGTACGCCCAGAAGCTCAAGGACAGCGGCGTCAAAGGTCTCATCTGGATCGGAGAACCCGAGGGTCTCGCGCACCTGCTTCATGCCGTCAAGGACATCGGCTACCACCTCGACTTCGTGCGGGCCGACGCCAACCACTACGACAAGAAGCTCATCGATCTCGGTACCGACGCGCTCGACGCCAACTTCGTGTTCATCCAGAGCGGCTTCCTTCCGTTCGAACAAGCCAACCCGTCGAACGCGACCGGCCAGTACCTGCAAGCATTCAAGGACTACCTCCCCGCGGGCAAGAGCCACGCGTACCTCGGGTTGCAAGCGTGGTCCGCGTGGTTGCTGTTCGCGACCGCGGCGAAGGATTGCGGCAACGACCTCACGCGCGCGTGCGTGTACGCAACGGCGAAGAAGTTCAATACGTGGACCGGCGGTGGACTGCACGGGACAACCAACCCGAGCGCCGGCACGTCCGGGCCGTGCGACATCATCGAAGTCGCGACACCGAAGGGATTCACGGTCGCGCCCGGCCAGCATCCCAACGACGGCATCTACGCGTGTAGTCCGAAGAACATCTACGCACTCACCGGCGACTACGGCAAGGGCGTGACCCTCGCCGATGTCGGCCAGAGCATCAGTAACCTCAAGTAACTCGCCGCGTACGGGCGACGAGTTCGTGGCGTTTCACCTTGCCGGCATCGTTGCGCGGGACGACGTCGATCCACTCGAACGCCACGGGGACCTTGTACGCCACGAGATGCTCGCGACACAGCGCAGACAGCTCGGCGTCGTCGACCCGTCGGCCGACGACCCACGCGACCGGCACCTCACCCAGCCGGTCGTCGGGTCGACCGACAACGGCGACGTCGTCGACTGCAGGTGAGAGTCGGAGCACGTCCTCCACCGCCTCCGGGAACACCTTGTTGCCGCCGCGATTGATCACATCACCGGCGCGGCCCTCGATCCACACGAAGCCGTCGGCGTCGATCCGGGCGAGGTCGCCGGTGTCGATGAAGCCGTCGGCGTCGATCCGATCCTCGATCCCCACCGCGGTGTTCGGCGGTCGCACGAGCAGGTGATCCTCATCGTCGATACGGAGATCGACACCGGGATGCGCACGACCGACCGCACCGATCTTCTCGGGATGTTCCTTCGCATCGGCGGCCGTCCAGCCGATGACTTCGCCGATCTCGGCCTGGCCGTAGCCGTTCAGGACCAACACGGGATAGCGCGCCGCGAAGCGTTGCGCCTGGATCGGCGAGAGCGGCGCAGTGATCGACCGCACGTACTTCAAGGGACTCAGATCGTCGACGTCCGAATCGGTGAGTGCGACCATCGCCGCCGGCGGGAGCACCGTCGAGCGGATCTCGAAACGGCGCACGAGCTGCGCGAACGCCTGCGGCTCGAACTGGTCCATCATCACCAGCTCGGCACCGGCACGGAGACCGAAGAGTGCGTTGTACAACCCGGCGTTGAGTGCCATCGAGACCGGAATGAGATTGGGCGTCGGTCGCTTCGACGGCACTCGCGGCGTGGCGCGCAGCGGGCCGAGGACGCGATCCAACAACTCTACGTACGCGGTGTGCGTGTGATGAATCGCCTTGGGTCGCCCCGTGGTGCCCGAGGTCCACATCACGAACGCGAGGTCGTCGTCGTACCTGCGATCGGAATCGAGGCGCGTCACGCCCGACTCCGTGACGAGCGCGACGGGCGCGGTCTGCTCAAGAACGGCGTCGACCTCCGCCGGGGGATGCCGGGGGTTCACGGGTACGTACACCGCGCCGGCGATCCACACCGCGGCCATCGTCGCCACCAGCTCCGATCCGTTCGGAAGCTGCACCGCGATCGCGCGGCCGCGCGCGTCGCCGGTCGCGTCGACGAGCGCGGCGGCAATCCGGCGGGCGCTCGCGCGGGCATCGCCTGCCGTCACGGACTGTGCGGCGGTGTGGAGGAGCAGCTCGTCGTCCCGGAACGGATGATGGAGCAGGAGGTCCGCGAGATTCACGTCAGCGGCTGCCACACCGGATCACGTTTCTCCGCGAACGCGCGCGGGCCTTCGTCTTGATCCGGGTGGCCCCACATCCCCACGAGATGACCCGCGCCCACCTTGCACGCGTCCGTGAGCCCGTACTCCAGGGCGGCCCACAAGGCTTTCTTGGTCGCGGCCATCGCCGCTGGCGAATTCCGGGCGATCAGCTCCGCGAGTTCCTGCGCACGTTCGCGCAGCCGTTCGGGCGGGTCGACCACTTCCGAGATCATCCCGAGCGCCAACGCGCGGGCAGCCGACATGCGCTCGTATTTGCCCATGAACGCCATCCGCATGACGGCTTCCGCTGGCATCTTGCGCATCAGCCCGATCGCCTCGATGGCCACGACTTGACCGACCGACACGTGCGGGTCGAAGAACTGCGCGTCGCTCGCCGCGATCACGATGTCGGCATCGGCCACCCAATGGAATGCTCCGCCCGCACACAGGCCATTCACCGCGGTGATCACCGGTTTCCACACTTGCTGATGCCACGCGGTGAAATGCAGGTCGAACTGCTCCACCGATTCGCGGTAGCGCTCCATTCCCAGACCGTCGGTCGCCACTTCCGAGACATCGGCACCCGTTTGAAACGCGCGGCCATTGCCGGTGTGGACGATGACGCGCACGTCCGGATCGTCGTCGAGCTCACGCCACGCCAGTGCGAACTCGTCGCGCATAGCGCTGTTCATCGCATTGAGTTGGTCAGGCCGATTGTTGATCAGCCAGCCAACCGGGCCGTGACGTTCGATCACCAGATGTTCGTACGTGGTCACGATCGTGGTACCTCGTCCCATGGCGTGTCGGCGAACGGATCAGGTTCGCGCGGCAACCCCAAGACGCGCTCGCCGAGAATGTTCTTGTTTACTTCGGTGGTCCCACCTTCGATCGTGTTCGCGCGCGAGCGAAGCATGCCCTTGATCTCTCGGGGCATGCCCTCGTGGTACTCCCCGCCCGGCTCCCACGCCATCCCGTCCGCGCCCAGCAGATCCGCCGCGACCATCTGAATGCGTTGGTTCAGTGTGCCCTGATGCACCTTGCCGATCGATGCCGCCGGACCTGGCGTCCCGCCACCCTGCACGACCGCCCGCACCCGCTGGTTCGTCCACGCGCGCACGTGCTCCTCGGCATGCACGGACATCAACCGTTGGCCGATCGACGGGTCGTTCGAACTCGCCAACGCCCGCGCCCGTTCGATGAGCTGAGCGACGCCGGTACCACCGATCCGATCCACACCCCCCGAGCCCGATCCGGACACCATCTGGCGTTCACCCGAGAGACTCGAACCGGCAACGCGCCACCCGTCACCTACCGCGCCGATGCGCAACGAGTCGGACACGCGCACGTGGTCGAGGAAAACCTCGTTGAAGTCGATCTCTCCACCGAGGTGGCGCAATGGTCGCACGGTCACTCCGGCGCTGTGGAGATCGACGATGAAGTACGTGAGACCCTGGCGCTTCTTCACCGTGGGATCGCTGCGCGCCAAGCAGACGGCGAAGTGACTGAAATGCGCCCAGGTGGTCCAGACTTTCTGGCCGTTGAGCACCCACTCCTCACCGTCGCGTTCCGCGCGCGTGGCCAGCGACGCGAGATCAGAGCCGGCACCCGGTTCCGAGAGCAGTTGGCACCAACGTTCCTCGTCGCGCACCATCGGCGGGAGAAATCGCAGTCGTTGGTCGTCGGTGCCGTGCGCGAACAGCGCGGGCGCCGCGGAGTTGAGCCCGAGGGGATTCAACCGACCGAGGTTGTAGGGCGCGAGCACGGCTTCCGCGACTCGTGCCTTCTCGGGCGTGAGATCCAGTCCGAGGTACGCGGCCGGCCATGTCGCCACCGCAAGTCCGCTTTCGGCGAACGTGGGATACCAGGCCTCGTACTCCGCGCGCGGGCGCACCTCTCGGATGGCGCTCCGACCCCTCGGCGCAGCCGCCCGCCAGTGCTCGGGAACATGGGCTTCGACCCATTCCGCCGTGTGGGCGCGAATCTCGTCGTCGGTGGTGGCGTTGGTGATCGGCAGACGGC
>JANYLF010000266.1 GCA_025357995.1 Acidimicrobiia bacterium
GCCGGCGGCTACCTCGCCGGAGGAGTTCACCCGTAGCCAGGTGATCCCGTTGTCCGATTCGGGACCTGTGTCACAACTTCGTCGTCGAATCGAAGCGAAAACGGAAGTCGACGAGCGCCGTCCGTAGACTTCACCTCGTGACTACTTCGGTCGATGCCACTCCCGGCGCCCGCGCCCACGACGGCTTCTGGCCCAATGCCGAGCATTGGTCCGTGCCGATCCCGCTCGTGACGCCACATCCGCGCCCCGCCACGATGGTCGAGCACGGTTTCGTGGCCCTCGCCGACGCGCCCTTCACCGTGCCGGACGCCGAGTTCACGGAACTCGAGTACATGGATTGGAAGAGTGGCGGCGATACGAACTTCGCGCCGATCGCCACCGCCGACGGCAAGCTCGACTGCCGCGGCTTCTGGAACGACGGCGACGAGCGCCCCGACAAGGACGCACAGTTCACGTCCAACGCGCTGCGGTGCCCGGCGATCGCCACCTACGTCGAGAGTGTCGGCGCGAACTTCGGTCGCGTACGCACGATCAAGCTCGAACCACAGAACTACGACACCGCGATCCGATCCTTCCACCGCGACGACAACAACCGATTCAACCCACCCACCGACGGGTGGGTCGTTCGCGCGTGGTTGGAACTCACGGACAATCCGGATTCGTACATGCTGTTGATGGAGTGCGGCGCCGACGGCCTCCCCGACCCGGCAACCGAAGTTCGCGTTCCACTCCACCGCGGCGCTCGATTCGTCGTCGACACGCAACGGCTCTGGCACGTGGTGGTGCACAACGGCACCGAGCCGCGCTACGCGCTGATCACGAGCTTCGAGAGCGGCCCTACCCTCGATCGTTGGATCGAATCGCAACTCCCCTGAGAGACGCGATCGATCGGCGCCATTTCTTGTCCGTCGGCGCGGGCGCGACGCTGCTGGCAGCCCTAACCGCGTGTTCGAGTAACCGCGCGAGCCGGGCGGTCCCGTCGAGCGTCACGCGCCCGCATCCGGGCGCCTTGGGCGATCCGAAGCACGCTCCGTTCGACCACGTCGTGGTGCTCATGATGGAGAACCGTTCCTTCGATCACCTGCTCGGCTGGCTCCCCGGCGCCGACGGCAAGCAAGCGGGCCTCGCGTATCCCGACCTCGACGGCAAACTCCACCCCACCTGGGACCTCGGGACCGACTATCAGAGCTGTAACTTCTTGGGTCCGAAACACCAATGGGACCAGGCCGCCACGCAACTCAACGGGGGCAAGGGCGACGGGTTCTTGTTCACCCAAGTGGCGGAAGGTCAGACCGCGCCGCACGACCTCTGGCCGATCGGGTACTTCACGCAGGACGCCGTACCGATCCTGGGTGGCCTGGCGCGCGAGTACACGACGCTCGATCGATACTTCGCGTCGCTCAACGCGGGAACGTGGCCCAACCGCCTGTATCTCCACGCGGCCGCCACCGACGTCGACATCACCGGGATCATCTTTCCCAACGGCACCGCGGCGCCCGGCTCGAAGATCCAAACCACGATCTGGGATCGCATCAAAGCGGCGGGGCTGACCGGCGGCTACTACGCGTACGGCGAACCGATGACCGCAGTCTTCGATTCGAAGAAGTACAACGACATCACTCATCCCGTCGCCGACTTCTTCGCGGCCGCGAAGGCGGGCACCTTGGCGAACGTGTCATTCGTCGAACCCGACTACACGGAAGCGTCCGAGGCCGCGGGCACGTCGAACGACGATCATCCGTGGGGATCGATTCGCGTCGGCGAGGGCTACATCCAACGCGTGTACGACGCGATCACGTCGAGTCCGCAATGGGCCAAGACAGTGCTCGTGATCAACTTCGACGAGTGGGGCGGTTTCTACGATCACGTCGTACCGCCGAAGGTTGCCGACGACAACGTGAATCCCAATCCCGGCCCGCATCCCGATTACTCGCAGCTCGGGTTCCGCGTGCCGTGCATCGTGGTATCGCCGTGGTCGCCGAAGACGATCGTGACCGACGGTCCGTACGAACATTGCTCGATCTTGCGCATGATCGAGTGGCGCTGGGACCTCACGCCGATGAGCCTGCGGGACAAGACCGCGAAGAACCTCGTGTCGACGTTGGACTTCTCGCTCCACCGAGCGCCAGTGAAGCTTCCGTCCTTCACGGCGACGGCGCCGGTCGCCTGTCCGGCGGCCTGACTTGGCCGCGTCGACCGCGCGATCGCGGATTGCCTCCGCTTTGACCGAGCCGGGGCGCGTCGAGTCGAATGCGCGTCATGCGCTTTGGAACCTTCATGGCCCCGTTCCACCCCGTCGGACAGAACCCCACGCTCGCCCTCGAACGTGACCTCGATCTGATCGTCCATCTGGACCGACTCGGATTCCACGAAGCATGGGTCGGCGAGCACCACTCCGCCGGCTTCGAGATCATCGCGTCGCCCGAGGTGTTCCTCGCCGTGGCCGCGGAACGCACGAAGCACATCAAGCTCGGGACGGGCGTGAGCTCGCTTCCGTACCACCATCCGCTCATGCTCGCCGACCGGATGGTGTTGCTCGACCACCTCACGCGCGGTCGCGTCATGCTCGGCGTGGGACCGGGCCAGCTCACCTCCGACGCACAGATGCTCGGCATCCCCGCCGAGACCCAGCGGCCCCGCATGGAGGAAGCGCTCGACGTGATGATGCGGCTCTTCCGCGGCGAAACCGTCACGTACGAATGCGAATGGTTCACGATCAACGACGCGCGGTTGCAGCTACGCCCCTATAGCGACCCATGTTTCGATATCGCGGTTGCAGCATCATTCTCGCCGACGGGTGCGCGTGCCGCCGGCAAACACGGCATCGGAATGTTGTCGGTTGCGGCCACCGCCAAGCAGGGCATGGACTTGCTGTCGCACCACTGGGACCTCTGGGAAGAGCTCGGACGCGAGAGTGGCAACCTCGCGGACCGCTCGAAATGGCGCCTGGTGGGGCCCATGCACCTCGCGGAGACGCGCGAGCAGGCCGAGGCGGAGGTCGACTACGCAATCGCCCCGTTCTCGCGCTACTTCACACACATCCTTCCGGGCGGTCCGGTGCAAGGCGATACCACCGCGGAGATCATCGAGAACAACAAGGCCTCCGGGTTCGCGGTCATCGGTACGCCCGACGACGCAATCGAGAAGATCCAAGAGTTGATCGACTCCAGCAACGGTGGGTTCGGCGCGTTCCTCCTGTTCGATCACAACTGGGTCCGGCCCGACGCCAAGCTCCGCTCCTACGACCTCTTCGCGCAGTACGTGATGCCCCATTTCACCGGCCAGCTCGAGCCGGTCCAAGCGTCCCACGATTGGGTCGTCAACAGTGGAGGCGTGTTCGTAGAACGCACCGCGAGCGCGATCGCGAAGGCCATCGAAGACCACGCCGCCGAGCGCGCCGCGACGCCATCCGCGTAAAGGTTCGAGGCCATGACCCGCACATCGCATTCGTTCACCGCGCCGTCGGGTTTGTCACTCGCCGTGCACGATTGGGGCGGCGACGGCGATCCGGTGGTGCTCGCACACCCGACCGGATTCCACGGCGTGGTGTGGCAACCGATCGCGGAGCGGTTGGTGGCCCAGGGACGACACACATGGTCGTTCGACTTTCGCGGTCACGGCGACAGCGATCCGTCACCGGACGGCACGTATTCGTGGGACGGTTTCGCGGACGACGCGGAGGCGGTGCTGGAGCATCTGGGATTGCTCGGCGACCGGCGCCTGTTGGCCGCGGGACACTCGAAGGGCGCGGCGTCACTGTTGACGGTCTCGGCGCGCCGGCCTCGCGCGTTTGCACGCATCTGGGCTTACGAGCCCATTGTGTTCCCTTCGTACGATCCGGCGCTCCAGGACCCCGACAATGCAATGTCGGCCGCGGCGCGGAAGCGGCGTGCGATTTGGCCGTCCCGTGACGCCGCCCGAGATTCGTACGGCGCGCGATTCCCACTCGATGCACTCTCGGCCGAGGCCATGCGGGCGTACGTCGACTACGGAATGCGCGACCTCGCCGACGGCACGGTCGAACTCAAGTGTCGCCCGGAGCACGAAGCGACGATCTACACGATGGGTGTGGTCAACGGTCTGTACACGCGGCTGCACGAAGTGACGTGTCCGGTGCTCGTGGCGTGCGGCGAGACGAGCGTGGCGATCCCTCCGAGCTTCGCGGAGCTGATCGTGGAACGCCTCCCTCACGGCACCCTCGAGGTGTGGCCCGACCGCGGTCACTTCGGCCCCCTCGAAGATCCCGGCGCCGCCGTCGATTCCATGCTCAACTTCCGCAACTGATCCAGCTGGGCACGGAAGGCGAATCCTCCCCATGACGACGACGATCGACGACATCACTCCGGAGTACCTCACAGAGGCGCTGGGTCAGCCTGTGACCGCGTTGACGAGCGAGCCCGTCGGCGTGGGTGTGGGACTGATCGGCCAGCTGTATCGCGTCACTCCCACCTACGGAGATGGTGGCTCGGGTCCCGAACAGATCATCGTGAAACTGCCCGGGCCCACGGAGGAGGCACGGTTCGTCGCGCAGGTGTTGCAGATGTACGAGAAGGAGGCCGGCTTCTACCGCGATCTCGCGCAGGGGAGCAGCGTAGCGTCACCCGGGTCGCATCACGTCACCTTCGACCCCGAGACTCACGACTTCGTACTCATCCTCGAAGACGTCGGCCACTGTCGCCAGGCCGATCAAATCGAGGGCCTCACCTTGGACGACGCGAAGGTCGCGGTGCGCGAGCTGGCTCGACTCAACGCGGCCTGGTGGGAGCATCCCGACCTGCTCGCGAGCGCGTACCTCCGGCCCATGACCGAGTCGCCGTTCCCCGAAGCGGTCACCATGAGCTACGAAGGCTCGTGGCCCAACGCGCTCGAACGCTTCGGCGGCCTCATGAGCGACGACATCAAGGAGTACGGCGCGCGCTACGGCAGCCTGTTCCGCTGGTTCTGCGAACAGCTCTGCGACGGCGCGGTCACGATGAGTCACGGCGACTGGCGTGGCGACAACCTGTTCTTCACCGACGATCCCGATAACCCGTTGGTCGCCGTCGACTGGCAGCTCATCACCGTCGCCAAGGGCATCAAGGACTTCGGGTACTTCGTCACCCAGAGCCTCACACCCGAAATTCGCGCCGCGCACGAACGCGAGCTGCTCCAGATCTGGCTCGACGAGCTCGCCGCGAACGATGTGGCGGGCTACGAGTTCGCCGAGGCCTGGGAGGACTACCGGCTCACCGTCGCCTGGGCCTTCGTGTACCCCATCATCGGCGCCAACGGCCTTGCCGACGACGACGTCCGTGGTGCCCTCCTCGCCCGCACCATGCTCCAGCGGTCCATCTCCGCCATAGAAGAGTTGCACGCGCTCGACAAGGTGCCCAGCCGCTAATCCACACTCCGACGTGACCCACTCCCGAGCCGGAGCGAGGAACGAGCGGAGGCGAGCAGTTCGGGCGGCGTCCCACACCAACAAACCGTGAACTCCCGACCGCACCCGCGGTGAAGCCGGACGAACAGAAGTGATGGTCAACGCGCCGATATCGCGTCGAGCTCCGTGTACTCGACCGAGGTGTCGATGTGGTCTTCGTAGTGGATCACGCCGAGTTGGGTGAAGCGGTCGCGGAGCCAGCCGTCGCGGCCGTCGAGGAGTCCGAGCTTCTTGCAGTTGGGCACGATCTTGGCGAACAACGCCTGCTGGAACATCACCTCTTCCTCACTCTGTTGGCGCACGAAGTAAGGGACGATCTTGCGGGGCTCGACCCCGAGGCGCTCCCACACTTCTTGGTGAAGGAACCGGTCGCGCATGCGTACGGCGGCTTCGAACACGAACTCCTGACGCTCGCGTAACTCTGCGCCGCTGATATCTGCGTACGCCTCTTGCAACGACAGCACGCCGAACGCCACGTGCCGGGCTTCGTCGGACATCACGTACCGCAGGAGTTGCTTCAGCAGCGGCTCATTCGTCGTGCGATACATCGTGCCGAACGCGGCAAGCGCGAGCCCTTCCACCATGATCTGCATGCCGAGGTAGGTGATGTCCCACCGCGAGTCGGAGAGGATGTCGTCGATGAGCGCGCCGAGGTGCGCGTTCATTGGGTAGCGCGTCTCCAACTTCTCGTCGAGGTAACGCGCGAACACCTCGACGTGGCGCGCTTCGTCCATCACCTGCGTGGACGCGTAGTACTTCGCGTCGATCCACGGCACCGTCTCCACGATGCGTGCGGTACACAACAGCGCGCCCTGCTCGCCGTGGAGGAACTGACTCGCGCGGTGCGCGAGGTTCTCGATCGCGTACTGGTTGAATTCCTTCTCACCCCAGTGTGCGACCGGCGACCCTTTCTCGTCCATGATCGCCCGTACGTACTTCATGCGACCGTCACGTGCGCCGAGTTCCACCGACGTGCGCTCAGGGTCCACCTCGATCGACCAATCGAGGTCGGTCGAGCCATTCCACTGACCGGTCTTGGCCTTTTCGTACAGCTTCTCGAGCTGGGGTCGCGCGCCCTTGGCGTAGTCCCAGGTGAAGAGCGCGCCCGCATCGCCGGGCACCGCGTGGAGCACTTCGTTCGGATCGGTATTGGTGATTGCCAAGATGGCTTCGATGTCGTGCACGTCGGTCATGACAGCACCGTACGATTCCCGGGTCCGAGGGTCAATCAGCGAAGGCAGGAGCACACATGGATCTGACCGGAGCCCACGTGGTGGTCACCGGGGCGAGCCGGGGTATCGGCCGCCAGCTGGTCGACCTGCTCGCGGCGCGGGGGGCCCGCCTCGCGCTCGTAGCCCGCAATGGCGACGCGCTCGACAAGATCGTGGCCGAAGTGGGGGTGGACCGTGCCGCCGCGTTTCGGTGCGACCTCGGCGATGCCCGCGCGATCGACGGTCTGATCGCACGGATCGAGGCCGACCGCGGTCCCGTCGACGTGCTCGTGAACAACGCGGGGCTCGATCACACCGGCGCGTTCACCGACATGACCGCGGCCGAGGTACGCGCGGTGATCAACGTGAACCTCGTCGCGATCGCCGAGTTGAGTCGCCAAGCAATTCCTGGCATGACGGCTCGCCGGCGCGGTCACATTGTGAACGTCTCGAGCATCGGCGGTTCGCTCGCGAGTGCGGGCGTGATCGTCTACTGCGCGACCAAGGCCGGCGTGAACCAGTTCACCGCGGGGCTACGTGCGGAGCTGAAGGGCACGGGCGTTGGCACGACACTCGTGGAGATCGGGCCGGTCGCGACGGAGATGATGGATCACCTGCGCGAGTACGCGCCATCGGCCGCGTCCGTGCGACGGCTCGAACGTGCCGGACTTTCCCCCGAACTCGATCCCGCGGTCGTCGCCGGGGCGATGGTCCATGCCATCGAATCTGGGCGTCGCCATGTTCGGCTTCCCCGCCGTCAGGCCCCGATGTCGATGCTCGCCGAAGCCCCCCGCCGCATCGGCGAGATCATCACCCTCGGCCTTCCAAACCCGGGAGCTACGCGTTCCTGAAACCGTCCAGGACGGCGGCCCAACGGTCCGGGTCGGATTGGTACGGCGCGTAGAACGACAGTCGGTCGACGATGTCGCCGTACCGGCCGAGCAGGAGCTTCGGGATCTCCTCGGGCTCGCCGACGACCGCGAACGTCTCCAGGATCTCGTCGTCGATGAGCTCGCCCATCTCGACCCACTTGCCCTGCTTCGACATCCCGTTCAACTCGGTCTGGAGCTCACCCCAGCCGTGGAGGTCCAGCACACCGCGGTACGCGGGCGTGGATCCGTAGAACGCGATCTGTTGCTTGGTGCCGGCGCGAGCCTTGTCCATCTGCGCCTCGTCGGCACCCGTCACCACGAAGAGCGGACCGGAGAGTTGGAAGTCGGCTCGAGTCTTGCCGGCCGTCTCCCACCCGCGTTCGAGCGCGGGCATGGTGACCTCGCGCACGTACCGCTCGGTGGTGAAACCGTGCAGAATGATGCCGTCGGCCACTTCGCCCGCGACCTCGGTCATCTTCTCGCCGACGGCAGCAAGGAACACCTTCGGCGGACCACAGTCGATCGGGCCGGGGTTGAAGAACGGTGTCATCAACGTGTGCCGGTAGAACTCACCCTCGAATTGCAGCGGCGTACCGTCCTGCCAATTGGCCCAGATCGCGCGCATCGCGAGCACGAACTCGCGCATGCGCACCGCGGGATGTGACCACGGCATGGAGAACCGCTTCTCGATGTGGGCCTTGATCTGGCTACCGATGCCGAGGATGAACCGGCCGTCGGAGTAGCCCTGCAGATCCCACGCAGTGTTGGCGAGTGTCATCGGGCTGCGCGCGAACGCCACCGCGATGCCGGACCCGACCTCGATCTTCTCGGTGTGCTCGGCCGCGATGAGCAGTGGATAGAACGGATCGTGACTCGTCTCCGCCGACCAGATGCCGTCATAGCCCAGGTCCTCCTGAGCCTTGGCCGCCGCGCCGATCGCGGCGATCCCACCACTGCCGCCCGCGCCCAGCGCGCCGATCCCACCGTCGACCTTCACTGATCCTCCATGTACCGCTCGCCCAAGAACCGGCCGGACGTTAGACGCCCCGGTCCCGCTGGGCGTTCTGGTCCCCGTCATGCACCGAATCGGATCATGACGGGGAGCAGAGCCGACCGTTCGGCCCCGCCCGGCGTCTCGACCGAAAGACCGAGGCGTGTCACACCCTCCCGATACCCTGAGGGGCATGGGAGTAGGGATGCCACGGGGACTGTCACCGTCGTCGTTTTCGGCGTTCAAGGACTGCCCGCTCGCGTTCCGGTTCTCCTACCTCGATCGGCTCCCCCAGCCTCCGTCGGCCGCGGCCAGCAAGGGCACGCTCGTGCACCGAGCGTTGGAGCTCCTCATGCTCCGCAAGCCCCAGGCGCGCACCATCGCCAACGCGGTCATCGATCTCGACCGCGCCCGCGTCGAACTCGCGTTGCATCCCGACTTCGAAGACCTCGAGCTCACGGTCGACGAGTGGGACCGTTTCCATGCCGACGCGGAGGTCCTCGTCCGAAAGTACTTCGAACTCGAAGACCCCACCGCGATCACACCGATCGGCCTGGAGCTTCGACTCGCGGCCACGATCGGTACGGTGCAACTCCGTGGCATCATCGACCGGTTGGAGCTCGACGCCGAAGGTGAGCTCGTCATTACCGACTACAAGACCGGGGCGGTTCCCGGAGAGAGGTACGAGATCAAACGTCTCGCCGGCGTGCACATGTACGCGGCGATGGTGGAGCACGTGTTGGGCAAGCGACCAGTCAAGGTGCAGTTGCTCTACCTCTCGAAGCCGGAGGCGATCATCACCACGCCGTCGGAGCAGTCGATCACGGGCGTGATGCGCAAGACCGACGCGTTGTGGTCCGCGATCGGCCGTGCGTGCGCGAAGGACGACTTCCGACCGAGTACCGGTCCACTCTGCAACTGGTGTTCCTACAAGGCGTACTGCCCTGCGTACGGCGGCGACCCGCTCCAGGCCGTCGAGCTGCTCGGGCCCGGTCACATGATCGAGCCGGCACTCCCGCTCGCCGCGGCCACCGCGTCGTAGTGCATCCGGCGGTCGAGAGGTTCGACGCGCGAGTCGAGCAGGCGCTCGAGGGCGTCCGCAGCCCCGCACTCGACAAAGTCTTCTATCCGCTTTCCAGCGCGGCCGATCACAGCCTCATCTGGTTCGCAATTGGCGCGGCACGATCCATCCGCCGAGGCGACGTTCGCTTCGCAACCCGATTCGCCGAGGCCATGGGTCTGGAATCCGCGCTCACCAACGGGCCGGTCAAGGCCATGTTTCGCCGCGGCCGTCCCGCGCCCGATACGCCCAGCGGTCCGCTTCCGTACGGCATGCACCGACCCATCACGTCGTCGTTTCCGTCGGGCCACGCGACCGCCGCCTTCACCGCCGCGGCCCTCCTTGCCGGTGAGCGCCATCGCGGCCGTTGGTACCTGCTCGCCGCGCTCGTCGCGAGTAGCCGCGTCTACGTCCGGATGCATCACGCGTCCGATGTGGTAGGCGGCGCGGT
This sequence comes from Acidimicrobiia bacterium, assembly GCA_025357995.1. GTDB lineage: Bacteria > Actinomycetota > Acidimicrobiia > IMCC26256 > JAENVU01 > JAENVU01. The sequence goes on from JANYLF010000266.1 coordinate 10,005, forward strand.
GCTCGGTCTGGCCCTGGGCGGGCTGCTCCGCCGATGGGTACGCGCGCCCGGGCCCTGATGCGAGAGACTGCTTCCATGCGGATGACACCGAGTGAAGCGGTGATGTGGGCCGTCGAGAAGGATCCGGCGCTGCGGTCGGATTTCGCCAACATCACTGTCCTAGATCGCGTGCCGTCGGAGCGCAGGCTCCACACCACGATTCAACGAGCGCTGGCCGCTATGCCACGCCTCGGCGAACGCGTGGTATCGCCCCCGTTGCGCATGGCACCACCCGAGTGGCGTCCCGACCCCACGTTCGAGGTCGACTACCACCTCCGGCGAGTGGCCATCCCAGAGCCCGGATCCATGCGTGGAATGCTCGACGTGGCCGCGTCCGTCACCGCACCACCGCTCGATCGGTCGCGGCCACTGTGGGAGTTCACGGTCGTCGAAGGCCTCGAGGGCGATCGCGCCGCACTCATTCAACGATTGCATCACACGATCACCGACGGTGTCGGCGGGATGAAACTCTCGCTCAGCCTCGTCGATCTCGAACGCGAGCCAACGGCCGACAGCCTCGGCGCGATCCGGGAGTTGAACGACGACGTCGGGACCAGCCGGAGAGACGCGCACTCCGACGATCCCGTCGACCGCGACTCACCGCTCGACGTCGTGCGTGAGGCGATCGCGTTCAGCGCGGGACAGACCGCGGAACTCACCCGCCGCGCGCTCGGCGCGTCGATCATGACCCTCGCACGGCCGCGGCAGCTCCCCGCCACGGCGAGACGATCGGTCGAGTTGCTGCGATCGCTGCGACGCCAAGTGCTGATCACCGATCGCGGCCACTCGGAGATGTTCACTAACCGCTCGCTCGCGCGCCGGTACGACACCCTCGCGCTCGACCTCGACCCGCTCCACCGCGCGGGAAAAGCCCACGGTGCCAGTGTGAACGACGTCTTCG
>JANYLF010000014.1 GCA_025357995.1 Acidimicrobiia bacterium
CGGGGCGGAGCGCGTCGATCGCCACCGCAGTCTGGCGATGGCGATCGGGATCGCGTTGAGCCTGCTCCGCCGCCTCGAGCAAGGCTCGGTACTCGAAGACGTCGCCGAGTTCGCACGTGACGGCCTCGGATTGCTTGGCGAGCAGCGTCTCGTTGTGCACGAGATGACGTTCCACACCGACCACATCGCGGTCGGCGCAATACTGCGCGAACGACAGATTGAGCAGCCGATGTGCGGTCTCGCTCGAGTACTTGGCGACCAAGTTCGTGGCCATGTTGTACGTAGGCCGGAACGACGACGTGAGCGCAGAACTGCGTCGTGACGCGAGCCCGGCCACCTGATCGAACGAAACGAACGGACTCCAGCACACGACGGCGTAGCCCTCGGGGTCGATGCCACGACGACCCGCGCGTCCCGTGAGCTGGGTGTACTCCCCCGGGGTGAGGAACTCGTGGTGTTCGCCGGTGAACTTCGAGAGCTTCTCGATGACGACGGTCCGCGCCGGCATGTTGATCCCGAGCGAGAGCGTTTCCGTGGCGAAGACCACCTTGACCAGGCCCTTCGCGAAGCCTTCCTCGACGGCTTCCTTGAGCGGCGGCACCAGCCCGGCGTGATGTGCGGCAATTCCGAGTTCGAAGCCACTGATCCAGTCGTCGTAGCCCAGCGCGTCGAGGTCGGCATCTTCGAGCGGACGGCTGCGTTCGTCGGCGATCGCGCGCAGTGCGAGGCGTTCCTCGGCGGTGGTCAGACGCAGTCCCGCGGCCAAGCACTGTTGCACCGCGTCGTCGCACGCGGCGCGAGAGAAGATGAACGCGATCGCGGGAAGCATCGAATGCTCCTGCAGGTGCGCGACGAGCTCGGACCGCCGGGGGGTGGCAAGCCGGGATCTCGGACGAGACCGATCGCGATCGCGGCCGCTCCCCCGCGCGTCGAGCTTCGCCGCTTCCGAGTTCGGGCGCGGCTCCGCGCCGAGGCCGGCATCGGGAACGAAGGTCGGGAGTACATGAATCTCGGAGCTGTTCCGTTCGGCCACGGCGTAGAGGTTGGTGAGTTCGACCGGTCGCCGTTCCTCGATGATCGTCGCCATGTGGCCGCGGACTGTCGCGATCCAGTCGGCGACCTCCTCCGCGTTCGAGACCGTGGCCGAGAGACATACGAGTTCGACGGTTTGCGGAAGATGGATGATGACTTCCTCCCAGACCGCACCGCGGTAGCGGTTCTGGAGGTAGTGCACTTCATCGAGTACCACGTACTGGAGGTTGGAGAGCGTCGACGAGCCGGCGTAGATCATGTTACGGAGCACTTCGGTCGTCATCACCACGATCGGCGCCTCGCCGTTGACCGCGTTGTCGCCCGTGAGCAAGCCGACGCGGTCCGCGCCGTACAGCCGAACGAAGTCGCCGTACTTCTGGTTCGAGAGCGCTTTCAACGGCGTGGTGTAGAAGACCTTGCGTGCGGCCGCGAGGGCGCGGTGGACGGCGTACTCGGCGACGAGCGTCTTGCCCGACCCGGTCGGCGCGGCGACGAGGACCGAGGATCCGTCGTCGAGCGCGTCGAACGCACGCGTCTGGAAGGGATCCAGCTCCATGCCGAGCCCGGCCTCGAAGGCCGAGCGCGACTCGCTCACGGTTTGGTGGTGCTCGGCGTGGCGGAGTGGCTGGTCGAGGTCGTGGAGGATCCGCTCGGCTTGTGCGCGGGTGCCGTCGTCGTGGTCGATCTGACTTTCGGCGGGCTCGTCGTGGTCGGGACCGCGGGCGTGGCAGTGGACGCCGGTTGGTGACGAAATACGACGACCAGGATGGCCGTGACTGCCAACACTGCACCGGCGGTGAGGACCGCCATCCAGATCTCTTGGCGGGTTCGTACCGGCGCGCCGTGCGCGTCGCGGCGTTGGGGACGTCGTCGGTTGCTCATCGGCGCAGGATCCTACCGATGATGATCGAGCCCTCGTAGAACAGGCACATCGGGATGGCCATGAAGAAGAGGGAGTACGGATCCTGGCTCGGCGTGATAATCGCCGCGAAGAGGAAGATTCCCACGATCGACCAACGTCGGGCTCGCTGGAGTTGTTCGACTTTGAGCACCTTGGCGATGAGGAGGAACACGAGGACCACGGGGAACTCGAAGCTGATCCCGAACGCCACCACCATGAGTGAGACGAGCGAGATGTACTTCTCGGAGGTGTAGCTCGCTTGCTGCGACGAGCCACCCACCTGAATGAGGAACTTCAGCGCCGGCTCGAGGGTGAGGAACGCCACGAGGGCACCGAGGAGGAACAGCACGATCGCGGAGGCCACGAAAGGAATGGCGTACCGCTTCTCGCGTGTGTTCATGCCCGGAGTGACGAATCGCCAGAGCTGGTAGAGCCAGATTGGGAGTGCAAGCACGATCCCGCCGTAGGTGGCCACCTTCAGGCGGATCACGAAGCCGTCGACCGGCGAGAGGTTGAGCAGTTTGGCGTGATCGTCCTTGGCTGCGTGTTGGTAGTAGGTCACCAAGAACTTGATGATCTCGTTCGAGTAGAAGAACGCGACGATGCCGCCGACGAGCACCGCCGCGAGCGAGATGAAGATCCGGTTGCGGAGCTCGCCGAGATGGTCGAGCATCGACATTCGCGCGTCGGGCGTACGCGGGACCCGCCGTCGTCGGCGCAGCTTGAGCATGGCGTGAGATCAGGCGCCGGGCGCGCGGAATCGCGAAGGCGCGTGAGATCCGGGGGTCGCCGGAGAGGCCGGGGCAATCTTCGTCGCCGGAGGCGTGACCGGCGCCGGAGCAGCTGATGCAGATGCCGGACGGGCCGCCCCGATCGCGGGCCGGTACCGAGAGGGCGCGGGGCGGGCCGCGATGGTGCCGACGGCCGGCGGAGTCATCACGATCGGCGCAACGCTCGACGGCGGTGCGGGATCGGGCGCGTGGAGTACATCGTTGATCTCGTCGCGCACGGTTTCTTGGATCTTGCGGAGTTCTTTCAGTCCGCGGCCGACTTGACGACCAACCTCGGGAAGACGCTTCGGGCCGAACACCATGAGCGCCACGATCAGCACGACCAAGATTTCCGCGGGTCCGAGCTGAGGCATCGGGCTCCTTCTCCTCGCGGTCGACCGGCCGACAGATTACTGCCGGGAGGGATCGGTCCCGGAGCCGGAGTCGGACAGCCGGGCCAATCGCTCGGCCAGCCGGTCCCGATCGGTACGGACTTCCGCGACGAGCGGCACGAGCGCACGCTCGGTGGTATCGAAGCTCCGTAGCAGTGCCGAGATCTCGTGGCGGAGACGGGACGAGATTCCTACGACGAGCGCCGCGAAGAGTGCGGCGGTCAGTGTGCCGGAGATGAGGAGCGTGAGCGCCGTGGTCGACATCGAAACGACGCTAGTGCGCGCGGAGGTCAGTTCGGCATCGACCGGCGTACGAGGTCCTCGAGTTCGGAGAACCAATCGTCGCCTTCGAGCACGAGATGGAAGTCGAGCAAGTCGTCGGGCTGGAGTGTCGGACCCAGGTGGGGCTCGGCCAGCTCGGCCGGAAGCCGCCAGACCTCCATGCGCACACCAGACGACACGAGCAGGTCGACGATCCGCTTGCTGGCCCCCTTGGCCACCGCGACGCTGCACGTCGGACACCGGAACGTGTAACTGCCGCTCTCGTCGTCGGAGCAGACCCGCACGACGAGTTCGTGGGCTCGTAGCTGCACGTCGCCGCAGGTCGGACAGTTTGCTCGGATGGTGGTCACGCTCGATAGGCCCCTCTTGAACTCCTGACAACGAAGCCATCGGCAGGGTTCGTGGGGCCCTTGAGCGCCGTTTCGACACATCGGGGCGAGAAGCGCCAGCATCAGCGGGTGGTCATCGCCTTCGCCCATCGCGGCGCCCGTTCGGAGCGTCCAGAGAACACGTTGGCGGCGTTCCGCCGGGCCTTGGAGCTCGGTGCCAACGGCCTGGAGAGTGACGCCTGGCTCTCCGCCGACGGCGAGGTCGTCTTGGTCCACGACGCGTCGATTCGCAGGGGCCTGCGCAAGATCAGAGTGGCCGAGACCACTGCGGCGGAACTCGCCCAGTTCGACGTGCCGCGCCTTGCGGATCTCTACGCGGAATGCGGCACCGACTTCGAGCTGTCGATCGACGCCAAAGAGGATCGGGTCATCGGACCCATGGCCGACGTCGCACGCGCCGCACGAGCGCCGGCTCGGCTGTGGATCTGCTCACCCGATCTGGAAGCGCTGCGCACACGGCGCCTCGAACTCGCCGACGTGAAGCTGGTGCATTCGCCCGGCTACGGCGGTGTCACGCCGGCCGCATTCGAACGCCACTCTGCCGATCTCGCCGCCGCGGGGATCGACGCGCTGAATCTGCACCACTCGGACTGGACCCTGGGGACCGTGACACTCGTACACCGCTTCGACGTGTCGGCGCTCGCGTGGGACGCGCAGGAGATGCGGCACCTACTCCGGGCGCTGCGGTTCGGCGTGGACGGCGTGTTCTCGGATCGGGTGGATCGCATGCTCGCGGCGGTCGGCGAATGGACCGCGGACGACGCGTCGTAGTTCGACGGTCGGTTGCTACACCGGGTCGGGTTCGCGTCGCCGCATCACGAAGTAGACGAGAAACCCGCCACCGATCGCGATCGGAATGCCCCACAGCCAACCGGGGATGTCAATGCGGTCGAGTGGCCAGATCGTGACGAACACCGGACCGACGAACAGATCCCGGTTGGCGGGACCCCAGGCCGTGGAGTCGTTCGAATACTGTCGGTTGTCACCGAGCATGAAGTACGAGTTCGCCGGAACCTTCTGCGGAGCGAACGTCTTCGACTGCACGACGGCGGGGAGGTACGGCTCGGCAAGTTGGTGCCCGTTGATGAAGATGTGACCATCGCGACCTTCGATGGTGTCACCCGGGAGGCCGACAATGCGCTTCACGAGGTCGTCCATACCGGTGATGTGCGCGTTCGGCGGGGTACGGAATACCACGACGTCACCACGGGACGGATCGCGCAGGTCGTACGCAAATTTGTTCACAAGCACGCGATCGTCGGTTTCGAGTCGTGGCACCATCGATTCCGACGGAATGAAGAACGTTTGGAACGCGAAGCCGCGCACGAGAAACGCGAAGCCGACCGCGACGAGAATGATCACCGCCCACTCGATGTAATTGCGGAAGCGTCCATCGTTGGTCGGGACGCTGGCGATGGGAAGTGGTTCCGAGCGAATGGCCCCGACGTTGATCGCAGGCGCGTCGGACGGCAAGAGCGGGCTGGAGCCCGGATCGTCGGCGTTCACTGCGGCATCCTCCCACGCGAACGACATGAAGATCGTCATTCCGCGCCGTTCGCTCGCCGACGGCTCAGGGGCGCTTCAGGTGGGAAGGGACGATCAGGCCCGATAGCGCGCCAACACCCTGGCCGCGGCCTCGGCGCCGGCGTTGCGCCAGTCCGGTGGGTCGACCACCACGGCATCGGGTCCGACCTGGAGCAGGATGCGTTCGAGCCACGCCCGCTCGCTGACCGCGATCACGACCCGCTGGCGGCCGCCGTCGAGGTCCTCGACGGATTCGGAGGGTGCACTCTCCGCGACCCAGCTCGCACCGCGCGGCAGCTCGATGGTGACCCGAGGGTCCTCCGGGCGCGGGTGATACACCCGCGCCGCTGGCATCCCGATGACGGGTTCGAAGCGCTCGTCGGTTGGACGCACCGCGCGGATCCGGTCGACGCGAAACATGCGCGGTTCGTTGCGCAACGAACAAAACGCGTCGGTGTACCACTCTCCCAACGCGAAGAACGGCGGACCCGGATCGATACGGCGCGTGCTCAACTCGTCGCGTCCACCGCTCCAATAGTCGATCTCGACTCTTCGCCCGTCGGCCGCGGCGGACCGAAGCTCGTTGAGAAGCGGCGGCATCGTGACGTCGACGACCACCTCCGTCACTCCGAGCGCGGCTTCCAGCTTGTCGATCGCGGTCGCGAGCGGCCCGGTTGGATCGGAACCGTCCACGGCCAAGAGCGCGCGGCCACCCGCGAGGAGGGCGAGCCCCTCGGCCGAACTCAGCTGCAGCGGTCGGGTGAAGTAGGGGGCCAGCCACACGTCGATCGTGTCGCCGTCGTAGCTGACGTTGATGTAGTCGCCGGGCGAGTACGGCGGCACGCCGACCATCATGATCAACGCGAGATCCGCCTCGAGCTGATCGAGGGAGATGCGGAAGCGCGCCGCGACCTCCGATTTGGCCGCGTCACGGTGCGCGACCAACCACGGGATCATCGCCAGGACTCGTTCGAGCTGTTCGGGCGCGTCGGTGCGACTCATGCGCCCCACGCTTCCAATGCCGCCACGGCGGCGGCGCGGGTATTCGGGGGTCCCACGATCTCGACGTGATCGAGGAACCCGAGTACCAGGTTCACCACCGCGCCGATCTCCACGGCTCTGATCTCCACCAACGTCGAGCCATCGGATTCGTGGGCGATCGCGACGCCCGGGCCGACGGCCTGTGTGAACGCGACCTCGAATCCGGGGTCGACTCGGACCGTGACCGTGATCGCGCGTCCGGAGCCGTAGTCCCACGGGCGGTCTTCGAGGTACGTCTCGGCCCGGAAATCGGTGGGGAGTGTGAACGCGTTCGTAGCGCCCGACGTGATGTCGCCCTCGATGCGATCGGCGCGAAACACGCGCATGTCGTCCGCGGTGTGGTCGAACCCCACTACGTACCAGTTGCCGAACTTCGAGGTGAGACCCCATGGTTCCAGCGTGCGGATTCGGCCGCGGTACGAGAACTCCACCACCTGGCGGTGGCGGGACGCTTCGAACAACGGCGCGAGCACTTCTACGAACGGCAACTCGGCGATCGGCAACGATCCCGCGCCTTCGATGCCGCCGAGCTTCATGAGCGCGCCCTCACCCGCAGTCGAGCCGAGGCCGATCGCAGTCACCGCGACGTGGAGGGCCGCGAGTTCGTCGGCACTCAGCTCCAGGTCGGGGAGGTAGTACTCCTTGGGGTCGACGCGATACCGGGTGTCGTTGTCGACGATCGTGTCGCGCAGGGGTACCCCCATCGCGCGGAGGGTCGCCTTGTCCCGCTCGAAGGACCGCCGTGCCGCCGAGGCGCCCGGCGGATAGCCGAGTGTGGGATTGGTGACAATGTCGTCGCGGGTGAGACCGAGGCGAGTCTCGATGAGTGCCGCGAGCAGATTGAGGAGGCGCTCGCGCCGGTCCGGTCCGTCGGCGGGCCCGGGTGCAGTTTCTTCGGGGTCCTCCGCCATGAGGTTCCGAGGCTACGGCATGCCCGTCGCCATCTTGATGACGGCGACAGCTCCGGCGGCGGCGGCGCACTGGAACAGCACGGGATCGTCCTCGGCCGGCCGACCCATCGAGGTGACCTGTAACCGGTGCGTGGCGAACAGGTCGATCACATCCGGAACGGGAACGGTGACGACTTCGTGGCGTGCCGCGACGCCGGCTTCGGCGAGCTCGGCGCGCAGTTGGTCCACGACGGCTGTACCCACCTCGGGTATCGGAATCAGGACCCGGCTCCGTGTGCCGACGGTGAGCGCGGTGAGCGTGTGGTGAGAGACGCCCCGATGGCGATCCCGCTCGTCGGCGAACGACGCACGCAGACACGCGATCGCATGCCCCCCCAACCCCGTAGCCGCGTCGAGGATCGTTCCCACTTCGATGCCGGTGAATCCGAGCCGAGAGTTGGTGCCGACGATTCCCGGGCCCATGACGACGATGGCGACATCGGCGTGCGCAACGTGGCGCGCCACGGCAAGTGCCGAGAAGACCGACACCGCTTCGTAGTCGCCCCCGAACGCGTGACCACAGGTGATGGTGGCGTCGAGCAACGATCGGTTGCGGAGCTCGGCCACGAGGTCGCTGAGGGCGAGTGGCAGCGCGGCGCCGTCGGTCATGACGTACGCGATCCTCGCGTCGGGACGCAGCGCACGGATGGTCACGGCGACCGCCGGGAGTTGACTGTGCAACCCGGCGACGACGACGGGCATCCCGTCGATCGAGGTACGTTCGGCCAACTCCTCGTCGAGGTGTTCCTCGGCAGAACCGACATCGGTCTGCAGGCTGGTGTAGCGCGCCTTGAGAATGTGACCGGGCCCGCGCTCGACCCACTCGTCGCGCTCGAGATTCCAGTGCACGAAATGCCAACCGCCTGTTCCGAGTCCGAGGTCGACCGCGGTGGTGTTGACGACGACGCGATCCCCTGCCGCAACCGACCCCGTCAGCTGATCGAGGACGTACGCCTTCTCGGGCCCCGCCCCGAGATCCACCTCGACCCGCTGCAACCCCGTCCGGGCACTGAGGATGGAAACCACCCGACCACTCCGGAAAGCAGGCACCCCCGGAACCTACAACCGCGGTCATCCACTCCCGAGCCGGAGCTTGCGGAGGCGAGCAGCTCGGGAGGCGTCCCGATCCAATCCGACCAGAGCGAAAGTCCACGCCCGGCCGAAGCCGTACGAGCAGAAATGACGAGTCATAGAGACGCGATCAAGCGCTCGACGCGGTCGTCTTGGGACTTGAAGGGGTCCTTGCACAAGACCGTCCGTTGGGCCTGGTCGTTGAGCTTCAGGTGCACCCAGTCGACGGTGTAGTCGCGCTTGCGTTCCTTGGCCCGCTTGATGAACGCGCCGCGCAACTTGGCCCGAGTGGTGTCGGGCGGCTCGTCCATGGCGATCTGGATCTCCTCATCGGTGACCATGCGATCGACCTGGCCGCGGCGTTCGAGGAGGTAGTAGAGCGAACGTGATCGGGTGACGTCGTGGTACGCGAGATCGAGGAGCGCCACTCGCGGATGCGTCAACGGCAACGAGTGCTTGTCGCGGTAGGCCTCGATGAGTTGGTGTTTGATCACCCAGTCGACCTCACGCGTGAGCTTGAGGGGATCGGCTTCGAGGTGGGTCATGACGTGTTCCCACATTTCGAGTGCGCGCTGTTCGAGCGGGCTGAGGGTGCGACGCTTCGCGAATCGCAACGCGCGGTTCAGGTACTCGGCTTGGATCTCTACGGCTGAGAGCTCGCGTCCGTTGGCGAGGCGGACTCGCCTCCGACACGTGATGTCGTGGCTGATCTCACGAATCGCGCGGATGGGGTTCTCCAACGAAAGGTCACGCCACGGTCCGGAGTCCTCTTCGAGCATTCGGAGCATCAGGGACATGGTTCCGACCTTCAGGAACGTCGTGTACTCGCTCATGTTGGAGTCGCCGACGATCACGTGCAACCGCCGGAACCGTTCCGCATCCGCGTGCGGTTCGTCGCGCGTGTTGATGATCGGCCGCGACCGGGTGGTGGCGCTGGACACGCCCTCCCAAATGTGTTCGGCACGCTGAGCGATGCAGTACATCGCACCCCGTGCCGTTTGCAGCACCTTCCCGGCACCGGCGTAGACCTGGCGCGACACAAGGAACGGGATCAGCACGTCGGTGAACTGTGCGAAGTCGCCATCGCGCTCCACGAGATAGTTTTCGTGACAGCCGTAGGAGTTCCCCGCCGAGTCGGTGTTGTTCTTGAAGAGGTACACCTCGCCGCGGATGCCCTCTTCGCGCAATCGAGCTTCGGCCGACTGCACGAGACTCTCGAGAATTCGCTCCCCCGCCTTGTCGTGTACGACGAGGTCGTAGACCGAATCACACTCGGGCGTGGCGTATTCGGGGTGACTCCCGACGTCGAGGTAGAGCCGAGCACCGTTCTCGAGAAAGACATTGCTCGAACGACCCCACGAGACCACGCGCCGGAAGAGATAGCGCGCGACTTCGTCCGGGCTGAGTCGACGTTGGCCGCGCAGAGTGCACGTGACGCCGTATTCGTTCTCGAGACCGAAAATGCGCCGGTCCATTACGCGCTCGGACGGTTGAGCCGCATCATGAGCAGGCTATCGGCGCCTCACGAACAACTCTGACCAGAGATTCACGAAACGCTCACGAGCTGGCAGGATGTGACCATGGCGGCATGTGGGGTCTGCGGTATCGACGAAGATCAACTCTCGGTGCGTGACGCGCTCGACGCACTTCGTACGTTCCCCGGTCGGTTCCGACGTTCGGTCGACGGGCTCACCGACGCTCAGCTCAGGATGCGACCGACACCGGACGTGTGGTCGGTGCTCGAGTATCTCGTCCACACGCGAGAAGTGCTCGACCTCATCGGGATGGGTCTCCCGCTGGTGCTGGAGCAACCGGGGATCGCATTTCCGGTGATCGACGTGGACGAATCGGCGGCGACTCGTCCCGACTGGGTCATGGACCGAGACCTCGCCCTCAGCGGCATCGATCACGCGGTCGCGATGCTCCTGGCCACGGCCGACGGCGTCACCGACGAGGCGTGGACACGGCCGTTCACGATCGGTACCGAGGCACACGATGCGAAGTGGAACGTGAGCCACGCCGCTCATGAAGGCGCGCATCACCTTCGCGATATCGAACGGGTGCGCGCGCTCGTCACTCGCTCCGACGATTGACTAGCCCAAGAGTGCGTCGAGCTCGTCGCCCTTGATGCGACGGAACGCTCGGCTCGGATGGGCGCGGTCGAGCAACGCGACCTCGAGCTGACCGGCCGACAGATTCTCGCCGTCGTTGGCCAATGAGCGAGCTCCGAGTTTGACCGCATCTGCGAGCGAGATGTCCTTGGTGAAGGCAGCGCCGACGGTCTCGGCGATCCTCTCGGCCTCGCCGCCGAGGACCATGAAGCCCTCTTCGTCCATCACGGTGCCGTCGTACAGAATGTGGAAGAGCTGGTTCGGTTCGTCGGGAGTTGCGCCGACCTGCGCGACGAGGATCTCCACCTCGTACGGCTTCATCTCGTGGGTGAAGACCTGCCCGAGAGTCTGCGCGTACGCGTTCGCGAGCGAACTCGCGCTGACGTCCTCGGGCGAGTACTGATATCCCTTGAGATCCGCCAGGCGCACCCCGCCGATCTTCAGACTCTGGAACTCGTTGTACTTGCCCACGCCCGCGAACGCGATGCGGTCGTAGATCTCACTGATCTTGTAGAGCGTGCGGCTCGGATTCTCGGCCACGATGACGACACCCGCGTCGCACTCCAACGCGACCAGGCTGCGACCTCGGGCGATGCCCTTGCGCGCGTAGTCGGCCCGGTCCTTCATCATCTGTTCTGGAGACACGTAGAACGGCATGTTCATGAGTTGGCCCCGTTCCCGTGGCTCTCGGCGCCGCCGCGTTCTGCGCCTCCGAGGAGTTCCTGCGAACGGGCGGCGACGTCGTCGTCGTCGAGCAGGCGGAACCCGTCGGTGTCGATGATGGCCACCATCGGGTAGATGCCGCGTACGAGGTCCGGGCCGCCCGTGGCGGCGTCTTCGTCGGCGGCCGCGAACAACGACCGGATCGCGAGGGCGACGCCATCGTCGGAACTCAGGCCTTCGTGCCAACCGGACTTGATCCAGTTGCGGGCGTGGACGCCGCCGGACCCGTTCGTCTGATAGTCGGCCTCCTCGTACTTGCCGCCGGTCGCATCGTACGAGAACACGCGCCCGCGCTGGCGACGATGGTCGAAGCCCGCGAACAGGGGGATCACGACGAAGCCCTGCATCGCAGCCGGCAAGTTGGCGCGCACCATCTGCGCGAGTTGGTTGGCCTTGCCTTCGAGGCTGAGCTGTTCGCCTTCCACCTTTTCGTAGTGGCGGAGCTGTACCTGGAAGAGGCGCACCATCTCGACGGCCGGTCCCGCGGCGCCCGCGATCGCAACGCCCGAATGTTCGTCGGCGGCGAAGACTTTCTCGATGCGACGGTTCGCGATCGAATGACCTGCGGTCGCGCGGCGGTCACCGGCCATGACGACACCGTCGACGGAACGAATCGCGACGACGGTCGTGGCGTGGGTGATCTCGAACGTGTCCGGTCGACGCTCACCGAGTGGTGCGGCAAGCGCGTCGGGCGCCAGGTGGCGGAGCAGTTCGACGAACGAAGGTCCGGGGTCGTGTCCGGCCGCGAAGAACGGCAGAATCGCAGGCTCAGTCATCGGCGGGCGAGCCTACACAGGGGTTCACCAGATTCGGTGGAACCGTTGCCAGCGTGCGATGCGCCGCTGCACGCGGCGCATCGATCGTTCTTCCTCGTTGGCCGCGAGGATGTTGTCCGGTACCCGTGACGCGGCGAGTCGTGTGCCACGCGCGAGCGTCTTGGAGACGGCGCGAGCTTCTCGTCGGGGTGATTTGGAACTCACGGAGCGGCGCCGGGGGCGCTCACTCCCCGCCCTTCTGGACGTACGAGCGCACGAACTCTTCGGCGTTGGCCTCGAGCACGCTGTCGATCTCGTCGAGGAGGTCGTCGAGTTCTTCCTTGAGCGCCTCGCCCTGGCGCGCGGGCGCGCCGGCTTCCTCGTCGACGTCTTCTCGCTCTTTGGGTGCGGGTTTCTTCTTTTGCTCTCGTTCTGGCATGCGTCCTCCCGTGCCTACGACCCGAGCTGGTCCACCAGCTGTGCCGGTGTCGTGCACTGCGCAAACAACGCCTCGACGTGGACGCGGCTTCCCTTGAGCGGTTCCATCATCGGAATCCGCCGTAAAGGGTCCGAGCCGACATCGAGTATCAAACTGTCCCAGTTCGCGGCAACCACCGAATCCGGCCACCGCGCCAGGCACTGGCCTCGGAAGTATGCCCGCGTCGAGTCCGGCGGTTCGGTCATCGCCCCGGTGACGGCCGTCTCGTCGACCAGCCGCTCGACCTTGCCCGCCCGCACCAGGCGTTCGTAGAGGGACCGGTCAGGGCGCACGTCGTGGTACTGGAGATCCAGGAGGGCAAGCTTCGGGTCGTCCCAGCTGAGGCCGTCGCGCTCGCGGTACGCGTCCAGCAGGGCAAGCTTGGTCACCCAATCGAGCTGACCGTTGAGGGTCATCGGATCGCGTTCGAGGGCGGTGAGCGCGAGTTCCCAGCGCTTGAGCACCTCGTGGCCGACATCGCCGCCACAGAGTTCGAGCCCGGTCTCGTCGGCGTACTTTTGTGCGAGGCGGAGGAACTCCCACTGCAGTTCCAATGCGGTGCACGAGCCGCCGTCGTTGAGTTCGATCGTGGCGTGCAGAGTGGGATCGTGCGACACGGTGCGCACTGCGTGGACGGGACCGATGATCGAGAGGTCCTTGTCGAAGAAATCGTCCTCGATCATGCCGAGCACGATGGCCATCGTACCGACCTTGAGGAACGTCGCGACCTCGCACAGGTTGGCGTCGCCCGCGATCACATGGAGCCGCCGGTACTTCTGGGGGTCGGCGTGCGGTTCGTCGCGGGTATTCACCAACGGGCGCTTGAGCGTCGTTTCGAGTCCGACCTCTTCTTCGAAGAAATCGGCGCGGCTCGAGAGCTGGAAGTCGACGGGATTCGCACCGTTCTCGGTTCCGACCTTCCCGGCGCCCGTGAACACCTGGCGCGAGACGAACCACGGCAGCAGATTGCGAACGAGCGAGCCGAAAGGAGTTTGACGGTCGACGAGATAGTTCTCGTGCGTCCCGTACGAGTTGCCCTTGCCATCGGAGTTGTTCTTGTAGACGACGATCTCTTGGCCCGGGTCGAGCAACCGTTCCGAAGCCCGCATCGACCGAGCGAGGATCCGCTCCCCTGCTTTGTCGGCCAGCACCAGTTCGAGCGCGTCGGAACACTCGGGCGTGGAGTACTCGGGATGCGCGTGGTCCACGTAGTAGCGCGCCCCGTTGGTGAGCACAGTGTTCACGAGATGGGTTTCCACCGCGGGAGCCTGGCTACCGTCGCGACCGAAGCCGCGCGCGTCCTTGCCCGGTGATTCGTCGTCGAAGTCCCAGCCGATGCGACGGTGTTCGACGTACGCGTTGATCAGTAGCGAGGACGCCAACACCGGGTTGGAATCGGGCGCGTTGCGCAACACCACGCCGTATTCCGTCTCGATGCCGCAGACCTTGGGAACCGCCACCCGCGCAGGCTAGCGCCGCCTGATGGCTCGTTCGCTCGTGCTCCGTCAGTGATGCGCGAGTGAGGCTCGCTGCCTCGCGGCTCGCTCCGCGGGTTCCGCTCGGGAGTGCGTTGCGCTTGTCACGGTGCTTCAGGGAGCGTCTGGAAAGGTGTCGAGCCAGATGCGGTGACCGTGGCGGTCGATGACGCCGCGGGTCTGGGTGGTCGCGCTCGCTTCCTTCTGGCCGTGGAGGTCCATCCAGAACCAATGCCGACCGTCGACCGTCGTGACGCTGGCCGCGGTCGCGATCCCGGTCGCGCCCGGACCGGGAACGAAGGTGTTCGCGGGACCGGAGCAGGCCTGGCCGCCTTCACCGAGCGGACTGCGATGGCGCGTGCCATCGGACCACACGTAACGGCCGGTGCTGATCCGATCGTCGGTGGCCGGAAGGAGCGTGGCCAGCTGCGTTGCCGCAAGGCCACCGCCGTCCTTCGCCGACGCTTCACCATCGTCCGAATGGCCGCACCCGAAGCGATCTCTGTCGTCGGCGCCGTCGAGTGTCGCCGGGACCCCGACCGCGTTCGACTTCGGGAAGAGGTACCCCACCATGTCTTCGCCGAGGCCTTCGACGAAGCGATACGGCGCAGAGAGTTCCGCCATGATCCACGGCGGTGGTGCGCCGCCGTCGGGTACGGCCTGATCCTCGGGGCCTTGGAACGAGCGCGCGTAGGTGAACGGGAAGAGCTCCCCGGGCGCGGTCACGAAATCGGCGTCGCCGATGCGGTACCACGCGACGTCGGTCTGGAATTGGTTCGCGAGTTCGAACGGGGACGCGACTCCCGCGGCGTTGCGAGTGAGCTTGCGACCGTCGACGTACCCGTCCTTGCCGGGGATGACACCGAACGAGCCGCCGTACGCGAACAGCGCGTTCTCGAGTGGCATGAAGAACGTCGAGCGGCGGGTGCGGATGGCGTCGGAGTGCGACCAGTTGCCGGTCGCGAGTGCCCAGAGGCTCCACCGCGCGATGGCCTCACCGCGCGCTTGGGTGGACGCGTGGTACCCGTACGGTGTGCGGGTGTCGTCGTTGCGATAGATCGTCCGACACCCGCCGTTGCCGACCGACGAATACAGGCTCGTGGGGCTCTGGTCGCGGACCGTCGGATACACCTGCGGCATCTCGACCGACCCAACCGACCCGGCCATGGTCATCGCCATGCCGCCGAAGTCGGCCTCGAGCTTCTGGCGCGCGAAGTGCGGCCAGTCCGACGACAAGTGGAGGCGGTCCTGATTGTCGTCGGAGAATCCGAGCTCCTCCGCGTGGATGCCGTAGTTGACGAGCGTGGCGATGACCTTGCCGTTCGGGCGTACGGCCTGCATCACGCCGATCGACTCGTCGGCCACGAATGGGTACGACGACCAACACGACGTCATATCGGTGGGTCGAACCGACCCGTAACGGAGATGCGCGTGACGGCGGGTTCTCGCCGCGGTTTCGATGGATTGCGCGGTGCGATCGATGAGGAACTCGACGTAGAACGGATCGACACCCGACGTGAGCTCGCTCGGTCCGCTGATTCCGATGGTGTCCGGCGCGGATTCGTCGTGGGTCGAGGTGAAGAACATCTCGTCGAGGTTGGTGCTGCCGTCGGCGCGGACCTTGGCGCGTACGCGATCCCAGATCTCCTTGAACACTCCTTCGTTGTCGACGCTCGTCACGGCAACGGTGTGATGCTCGTTGGAGACGACGATGGTGCGCGCCCACACTGGATCGAGGACTTGCGTGGGCTGGCGGTTACAGCAGTTCCCACCGCCGAGGTAGATGCCATCCCACCGACCGTCCGGTGGTGCAACGGTGCCGTCGGTGTGGGGGGTGGGACAGTCTTGGAATGGCTCGCCCGCGTCGTAGTGCTGGTTCGCGTTCGTGTCTTGGTACGGCTCTTCGAGGGACAGCAAATGCGCGCCGTCGTAGTTGGCGGGCGCGGGGCATGCGGCCGGGTTGGGCGCCCCTGAAGTTGCGAGCGGCGGCGTGATGTCGACCGCCGCGGCACCGACGCGGAAGTCGGGACCGGAGTTGACGGTGTGGACGTCGGCCACGGCATTCGAGGGTGCCCCGAGGGCGGCCGTGAGAGCGACCGCCAGCACGACCGGAATGACGCGAACAGGACGGAAAGCGCGCATGGGTCAAGCCTACGGAAGGAAGCCCGCCGCCGCCAGGACGCCGTTCGAGCCTCAGGCGACCTTCCAGCCGACGTTATTTCCCGGTGCGTTCGCGGTGCTCGCACCCTGGCCAGCAACAGGGCCGACGTTGGCCTTCTTCCAGCTCCTCCTGGGTCCGGCGGATGCGGCGCTTCCTTGTGGCCTCTTGCTTGGCATCCTCGACCCAGCAGATGAACTCGTTGCGGGCCAGCGGAGTGATGTCCTTCCAGGCATCGAGTGCCGCGGGGTGGGCGCTCAGCGCCTTGCGCAGGTCGGCAGGAAGTTTGTGCACCACCCCACCGGGCAGTCGCGGGCTACTCATCGGCGCCACGGTATCGGAGCGGGGGCGATACCTATCGCTCGGCGAAATTAGGGCAAAACGCCCTGGCCGGGACGGAGAAATCCGCTGGATACTTCCCGCCATGGGGATGGGTTGTGCACGGTGGGCACCGTCGCGCGGCGTCGCGAAGGTGGCCGCGTTCGCGGGGATCATCGTGGTGCTGAGCGGCAATGCGACTTTGGTGGGATCCCCGCAGCCCGCGCGACGGGCTGCCGCTCCGTTGATCGCGGTCATCCCGGTCGCGGTCGATGCTGTCGCGCCGCTGACGTCGACGACGACTCCCCCGGTCTCGGTGGAGGCGGCGAGGCTCGCGCGACCGCTTCCCGCGGTGACCACGGATTGCAACGACGCACTGGCGTACCTCGCCGCCCATCAGGCGCCCGGCTTCGTCGATTCTTGCGGCGACGGCTCCGCGCTCGGGCACTACGGCCATGCGTGCTGGAACGTGGCGGGCATGTGTCCCGATGGTGCCAAGTTCATCCACATCGCGTGTCCGGCGCCGTTCGTCTACATGAACGAGGCTCACAACAGTTGGACGCTGATCGGCCAAGCGTCCGGCTTCGACACCTACGGTCAAGGCAGTCCCGCGGAACGCGCGTTCTGCGATCCCCACCGCTAGCGCGATCGGCGTTTGCCATCCGACGCGTACCAATGTGGCGAGTGACGTGACCCTTGGGTGGGAGGTGTCATGTGCGTGGGTGGTCACGTGGAGTCACCCACCCCGTGTGTGCATCCGAACCAGAGAGGACATGCGGTTCTCTGGCGGGAACCGTATGCGCCCTCGCTAGCGTCTAAGAGTCTCATGAAGAAATACCGAACTGTGGCGAACGTTCTTGTCGGCGCCGCGCTTGTTCTGTGGGTAAGCGCGTGCAGCGGCGTCAGCCAGGGGGCCGGGGTGACGCGCTCGACGCGACTACCAGCGGCGGGTGCGATCCAGACCGGCACCGGGTCGTGTGCGACGACGTTCACTTCGGCGACTTTGGCCGCGCGAAGTTGGGCATTCGATGGCACGCTGACGAGGACCGCGACTGG